>NZ_JBQKUM010000079.1:0-21144 GCF_054968605.1 Pseudoalteromonas sp. G5_S1_14_S5
AATGATTCACAGCAATTAATCAATCGATAAAAGTTAGCGTTTGGTCAATTTAAACCAGATAAATAACAGTGATTTAGTAAACTGCGTCTACTAATTCATCAGAAAGCCCATACCAATCAGGTTTATAGACTTTTCATTTGCCAATATCCTTCACCATTGGTTGCAAGCTGACTATGCAAATAATCGAGCGTGTCAGCAACCGTCCCTGCAATACCTTGTGGTGGATTAAATAACAGCAAGCCACTACCAATAAGACGGTCATCCCCTTTCGGATCGCGCAATCGCAATTCCGACTTTATCGGACTTGGCAACAAGCCATCTTTCGCCGCTGTCACACAGTGCTCCAATATCAGAGAGCTTCGATCATCTGTGTATAACGGATACCAAATTAATGCAGATACTCTCTCTGACTGTTGATAGGCCTTAACCAAAGCATCAATCACCGCGAGATATTCGGAATCCGTTTCGTAAGGTGGGTCGATCACAATCAGGTGGTGGCTATCATGTTTCGCGACATCATCAGGCAGAGCTTTAAGCCCATCGCCCGCGGTAATGGTCAGCTTGCTAGAGATACCCACGTCACGTTGTAACTTCTCAATATTGATTTGCAGTAAATCGGCTTCATCTTGCTGAATATCGGAAAAATAGAAGCTATCTTGGCTGCGACCTTGTTGATAAGTAATCGCCGCCGACCCTGGATACATCGTGATAAGTTGCTTCGGATTGTAGTATTCCAACACCGACATAAAAGATGCGAATGACTCAGGAAGGTACGCCTTGTTTCGCCAAAGGTACCCAACCCCTTCTGCAAATTCACTCGCATGATTACTTGGTGCAGTAGTTAGGTCATAACACCCGGTACCTGAGTGTGTGTCGATAACATTGAGGCGCGAATGCTGCTGCATTAATGACTGAACCAAAACACTTAATACAGGGTGCTTCAGTGCATCGCCGTGGTCGCCTACGTGACATTGATGTCGATATTCCATTCCCTTGCCTCATTTCTACTAACGTCATCTAAACATACTTCATATCATTAGTGCTTGCCTGCTCAACCCTTCGTTTTTTGAAATAGGCTATCCTTTCTCTAACTAGTTGACTCTTATATAAAATAAAGCCCTTCGTTCGGTTAAAAACGAAGGGCTAAAGTCAGCTCACTTACTGAGTTACAATATGACTAAAATAGATAACCTAAGGGTACTCACCCTCAACTTCTACAGGCGGTTTCACTTGGTAGTGACAAGGCTGTAGGCCAAGTAATTTCGGAAGGGTGATACCGACCGAAATTGAAGACCATGTACCACTCGCAATGCCCACTACCAGTGCGATTGCAAAGCCTTGTAGAGCCGCGCCACCAAGCAACCAAAGCGCAGATACCGTCAACAACGTCGTACCTGAAGTCACCATAGTACGAGAAAACGTTGCTTTGACTGATTCGTTAAGTAGGTTGTCGGTATCGCCGTTAGGGTTACCATGCAGCATCTCACGGACACGGTCAGCAATGATGATAGAGTCATTCAGTGAGTAGCCCAGAATCGCTAATACCGCCGCTAACACCGTTAGGTTGAACTCAAACTGAGTCAAAGCGAATAAGCCGAAGATAATCGTCACGTCGTAAATGATCGCAGCCAGAGCACCTAGAGCTAAACGCCATTCAAATCGTACACTTAGGTAAAGCATGATCATTAAGAAACACACCAATACCGCTAAACCACCTTGGTCAACCATGTCTTGACCCACTTGAGGGCCAACCACACTGCTGTTCAGCACTTTCACTTGGTCACTCACCGATGCCAAAGCATCAACTAAGTTAATCTGCGGTGCGTCTGTCAGTTGGCTGTAGCGAATGGTCCAGCGGTCTAGCTCTGCCATGCCAACCACTTGCACGTCTTGTTGGAAAGCGGCATCAAGCTGTGTTTTCAATGCGTCTTTGGTCACTTGATCAGAAAGTTGAACCTCAGCAACCACACCGCCTGTAAAGTCCAAACCCCAGTTAAACCCTTTCACGGCCACTAGCATTACTGAACTCATGAACAGAACAATAGAGATTACCGACATCACCTTACGCAGGAGAGTCATATTGCTATTGGAAAAATAGCGTTCTGAAATTGTCATTTTTGTTGAAGTACTCATGCTTAAATCCTTACATCGTGGCGTTGGTCACGCCCCCAAACCAAATTGATGATCGCTCGTGAAGCAAAAATGCCCGTAAACATACTGGTTAGAAGACCCAAGCCCAGTGTCAAGGCAAAGCCTTGAATTGGTCCGTTACCAATGGTGTAAAGAGCGACAGCTACAATCATGGTGGTGAAGTTAGCATCGAAGATAGACGAGAACGCGCTATCGAAACCACGATCGATGGAGCTAGCAAAGCTGCGTCCTTCTTTCATTTTGTCTCGAATACGTTCGAAGATAAGTACGTTAGTATCCACCGCCATACCAACGGTTAATACCAAGCCAGCAATACCCGGCAGTGTTAATACCGCACCCGGTAGCAATGCGATCAGACCAAACAGCGTTACCATGTTAACGATAAGCGCACCATTCGCGACCCAACCAAGACGGCGATACCATAGCGCCATAAACGTCAGAGTAAGACCAAGGCCAAGCGCCAATGCAGCAAAGCCGTTAGTTACGTTTTCTGCGCCCAAAGATGGACCAATGGTACGCTCTTCAATAATGGTGACTGGCGCCGTTAGTGAACCTGCACGAAGCAATAGAGCAAGCTCTTGCGCTTCAGCCATGCTGCCCGCACCTGTAATTCTGAAGCGGCTACCCAATTGAGATTGGATGTTCGCAACGCTGATCACTTCACTGGTTTTCTCGCTGTTACCGGCTCTGTCGCGGCTGTACTCGCTGTACACTGTCGCCATTGGCTTACCGATATTATGACGAGAGAACTCAGACATATTCTTACCACCCGCAGAATCTAGGGTGATGTTTACTTCTGCGCTGCCCATTTCACCAATGCCACTACGTGCATCAATAATGTGCTCACCACTCAGTACTGCTTTGCGAGCAACAACCACACGGTTGCCATCGGTATCTTTTAGCGTTTGAGTGTTGCGTGTTGGGTTATCGTAAACCGAGTAGAACGCCAATGATGCTGTGGCACCAATCACGTCTTTTGCAGCTGCAGGATCTTGTACACCCGGCAATTCGATACGGATACGGCTTTCGCCTTGGCGTTGAATTGAGGCTTCAGTGATACCTAGCTCTTCAATACGGCTGCGCATGATTTGTAGGTTTTGTTGAACCGTTAGGTTGCGAAGCGTGCGTTGTTCATCTTCAGATTGCGTTAGAGTCAGCTTTTTGTCTGAGCTGTCACGTAGCCATTGCGGGAACTCTTCACGAATCAGCTTTTGCGCCTTTTCAAAATCGGCATCGGTGCGGAAGTTAAATTCCACTTTGTTGTTCACCACTTTGCCGCGGGCATAACGCACTTGGCTGGTGATCTCGTCCACCATAGCTTGCGCTTGCGCGTGGTAAACCGGTTCCATGTCTACTTCGAGTAAGAACTGCACACCACCACGTAAATCAAGGCCTAGCTGAATCGGTGCAAAGCCCATGTCAGTCAGCCATTTTGGTGCCGCTGGCTCCATTGCTAGCGCGACGGTTGCAGTATCAAGCAGACGCTCATTCAGCACTTCTTTGGCTTTTGCTTGCTGCTCGGCATCTTCTAAGATCACCACTAAACGCTTGTCTTTCTGATAAGCCGATTTAGCTTGGATGCCTTCGCTTGCAAGGTATTGAGTGACCTGAGTCGCGTCGATGGTTTGCTCAGAGCGATTGTTAATTTGAACCGAAGCATCTTCACCATACCACGACGGCAAAGCGCTCAGAATCATGATGATAATGGTGGTGATAAGTACCACGTATTTCCACTTAGAGTAGTGGTTGATTTGTCTTCTTGGAATGCGTTTTTTCACAGTCAAGATCTCTTATTTTAACTAAGTTTTGCGAACGCGAACGATGGCTAACCCCAACCAGACCAAACTGATTGAACGGCAGCAGAGTGCAGTCGCGAATTGTTTTGGGGATTGGCTAAAACAACGGACACAGGGGATCGTCGATGCGACCAATCAGGGGCAAAGGATTAGCTAAGAAGTTCTCGAAAGTGTGAATATTGGATGTTGCACTCTTTCCACCCCGACAAACGGGAAGGCGGAGAGCTGACAATACTGGTCCAGTGCTGTTTGAGGTCCAACATAGGGGTTGTCGCTAACAGCGAAGCCAGTAAAGAAGGGGGAGAGAAGTCAATCAGCAAGTGATAAGCAGGCTCAAGGTCAGGCGCGCTTTCTTGCTCATTGGTTGATATACGTCGGTAAGTGGTCGCTTGAAGGCTAGATTCAGTATCGTGATAATTGGATCTGTCACCTACTGACGAAGCGCCTACTTGAACTTTATCGCACTCCAAATAGGCCGATGGGTCATCAATGGCAGCGTTCTGACACTGTTTTTGCGCGAAAGATTGCTGTTGAGCAGTCTCGATTTGAAACGGCTTAGAAGGAAACGAATAGCCGTTAGAATTCACTAAGCCAAAGCTCAGTAAAAACAACATTAAGACTAATCGGGTACCCAGTTTAAGCAATCTAATATCCAAACAATATTCTCGTAGATCGCCAATCTACAACACAAATGAAACGCTGTCTTGATTTAAAACATTTTTTTAGAAAATGATTCAATGCAACCGATTAAGCTTTGATGCTTCAAAAAAAGAAAAAGCCAAGCAACTAGGCTTGGCTTTCCATTACGTATGCGTCCAACGCTGATCGTTATGACGCTTTAGGTCGCATGATGTTCTTAACCTTACGGCTATTCTCGCCAAACAGGTGATGGAGCAGAGCATTCATGTCTTCAACCGATATTGATTTAACGACTCGGTCAACATCAGCCAAGGCTTCCACTCCATACCCATACAATAGATAACGAGACACAAACCACGCCTGATCGATAGAACTTGCCTCTAGTGGCGCGAAGTCAGCTTCAAACTGTTTTACTATCGAATGCAGTTCGTCTTCAGAAATACCTTGTAGGAGGTCTGAGATCACTCTATCAATCGCCATTTCAACAGTATCTACGTTCTCCGGCGCGATCATTGCTCCGATTACCCACTCATGAGTCGGTTCACCATCATTCGAAGCCGCATAAGCATAAGGTGAATAATCTAAACTCAACTCTTCACGAACATAAGAGTCTAAACGAGATGCGACTAATCGTTGCAATAAGTCTTCCATGAAGACATCTTTTGCAGTCCAGCCTCCACTTTCTATTGTCGTCGGCTCTGGAATCACTCGTAAGATATATTCCGCACTATTTACGTTGTTGATCGCGACATCAATAAGTGGTTTCGCTGGTTGCTTGTACTCCACTTTGAAATCTGGCACCGTCCCCGCTTGCAATGGAATTGAAGCTAAGTACTTACGAACTAGAGGTTTCAACTCACTTGGGTCGATATCACCAACGACCACCAACTGGTTGTGTCTTAGTTGACCAAACAGTTGTTGATGAACAGCACGGACATCTTCAACAGAAACCGCTTTAACACGCTCTTTATTTACGAATAGATGGCGGCTTCCCGAGCGATAAATATTTTGATTGATCGCTTGTTCAAATTGACCAACAGGCGTACTTAGGAAGGACTCTTTGTCTTGCACTAGCTCTTGCTTCACAGCTTCAAGCTGATCAGAATTCACTTTAGGAGACACCATGAAGGTATATAGCGCAGCAAACGCGTCACTCATCCCATCTTTTTCGATATTAAACTCAATGCCATGTCGCGTCGAAGAAATAAAAGAATCGACTAAAATCCCTTCACGATCAAAGTAGGCTTTCAGCTCAGATCCCGTAAAGTCACCAGCACCACTTCGAGCAATAACAGGTAGTGTCACATTTGCAGCTGCGAATAAATCCGGCTCCAACGCCGCTTTACCGCCAAGACTCACGTACATTATTCCAACATCGCCTTTCGCGTATGAATCACGTAGGTACCACATGTCGATACCATTACTTAAAGTCCACTTTTGAATATTTGGATCGGCGTACATTTGCTCTACCAATTCAACCTCGCCGGGTACGGCAGGCGAAGCAAATGCACTGGCTGTTGCCGTTACGAATGTCTGTGTACCCTGCTGACTATAAGAAGCTTTTAATCCATCTAGAGAAGCCAGAACCGCTGTGCGATCCTCATTGTCATCCATGCCGACAATCAAAAAGTAATCACTCGAAAGGACTTCTTTGATATTTTTATTAATCGCTTCAAGGCTTAAATTAGCAAGAAAGGCTTCCATGCTGGCCTGATAGTCTTTTTGAGATTGGACAATATCGCCAGACACTAATGCGTTCACTTTATCGTTCACGTGATCCACACTGTCCCTTTTATCCCAGTCGTGCTCAATATCATCCAGTGAGTCTTGATAATAATGGAGCTCACTCGCAATTTCTCCTTCAGAGACACCGTAATCACGTAACGACGTTAAAGTAGAAACCAACGCTTTCTGAACCGCATTACGGCTGCCTGCTGGGAAGCCAACACTTGTCGATGAATAAAGCAGAGCACCCAAACTGATGTTATCTGACGTTATCCATTGCGTCGGTAGCGCTGCATCATTAAAGTCTGCCTCTAAACGCTGCTGAATAAGAATCTGAGTGGTTTCATCCAACCAACGCTGATGTTGTTGAGCGTGGGTTTCAACAGTGTTTAAACCTCGGTTAAACGTCAAAGAAATACTCGGAGCTTCTCTGCCAGCATATTCAATGTAGTCACCTTCATTGAACGAAGTCGTATTCTGCTTTTGTGGCTTTGACGTTTTACCGCGCTCCCAGCTCGAAAATTTCTCTTCAATCAGTGGGATCAGTGTTTTAAGGTCCACATCACCAGAAACCACTAGCTCAACGATTTGAGGTTGATACCAAGTTTGGTAAAAGTCGGTAAGCCCTTCCGACGTGGCAGCCATAACCGAAGCTTTAGTTCCTAACGCATCTTGCGATTCGTAAGGGCTGCCTTCGAATAGGTAATCAACATATTTCTCGGGGAATGACTTATCATCGAGACGAGCCATACGAAACTCACCAAGAATCACTCCCTTTTCTTTTTCAACTTCCGAACTAGAGAGATCGAGGCCATCGCCAACGTCACGCATCCAAGTCAATGCTTGCTCTAATTGGAGGTTATCTGGCAAATCTAATTCATACACCGTATCTTCATAGGAAGTATAGGCATTGATGTCCGCACCAAAGCTGGAGCCAGCTTCTTCAAATAGACGAATCACATCGTTTTGAGAGAAGTTCTTGCTGCCATTAAATGCCATATGCTCGACAAAGTGAGCATAGCCTTCTTGTTGAGGTGTTTCTTGAATGGAGCCCGCGTGCACAACTAAACGCACAGATACCGATGCTTCATGATCAGGATAAACATGGTAGGTAAAACCATTATCCAGTTGAGCAGATGTCCAGGCAGGATCTGGTTGAATTAAAGTTTCATTGGTTTTTGATGTAGAACTGCAACCAACCAGGGCAAAGCATATTGCCGTCGCTAAATAATATGTCTTCATAACAACCTCTTAATATCATTCACTGACAATATACAGACTGGGCTAATGATTATTATTTAATATTGAACCAAATGAGTATAGTTGTGATCTGGATCGTCACTTTATAAATTACAACAACACATGTAAATTCAGCCATATTCAACTAGAAGTTCAGGAGTAAGGGTAAGAAAAACAGACTACACGCCTTCAAGTAACGTCTCTACATCCCTTTAAACAGAGCTTGTGAGGCACGGCTGATTGGCAACTTCTCACCAGATACATACGCCGACATCTGGCCGGATAGTCCTTTTTTGACCTTATCAATAGCTGACACTTTCACCACCACTGAACGATGGATCTGCCAAAACTCATCAGGGTTGAGCTGGGCGATCAGCTCTTTTAGTGACACGCGAAGAATAAACTCCTCTAAAAGCCCGCCCTGCCCTTTCTTAAATATCGATACGTACTTATCTTCTGCTTTGAAATACGCCACATCATCAACAGAGATCAAGTGAATGTCTTCGCCAACGCTAGCTTTAAGCCACGTGAGATACTTTTTCTGCGACATATAAGGAGACTGCGTTTGCTGTGATGCCGATTGTGACAGTTGCTGCAGTTGACTCATGAGTGCAGCGATGTCGGGTTGTTCTGGCATATGACCGGACTGTGTTTGATTACTTGATAAGCGCGCTTGAATCTTCTGACAGGTAATAAGCAGGCGCTCTTCATTGATTGGCTTGAGTAGGTAATCTGTCGCATTGTGCTCAAAGGCTTTAACCGCATACTCGTCGTAAGCCGTAATGAAGACCACCAGCGGCGGTGATGCAAGCTTGTTCAACTGCTTGGCTAACGAAATACCATCAAGCTCTGGCATGCGAATATCAAGAAAGGCAACATCTGGTTGTAGCTGCTGAATGCTCTGCATAGCCTCTGTCCCATTTTTGGCCTTGCTGATAATCTCTAGCTCAGGCCAAACCTCAGCAAGACTCTTATCCAAGTGATGTCTTAACAGTGCTTCATCGTCTGCAATAATTGCCGTCACGCTGGGCTTTAGTCCTGAGTTGATCATTATTCTTCCTTTAAATTCACACTGTAAATCGTCTGTTTTTTTAACAGTACTTAGAGTTTCAGAACTGCATTCTCGGAGCTAGTTTCGCTGATGAGCGGCAACAATATCGTCGACACCACGCCGCCAGTCGCTCGCTCTGTGATCGTCAGGCTCGCCTTATCTCCGTATAGGGTATCAATACGCTGACGAATGTTACTCAATCCAACACCATGGCCAGTAGCAATAGACGGTGCTGTTAGCCCCACGCCACTGTCGGATACTTCAATTTTCATCTGGCCGTCTTGTTGAACAATTCGGATATTGACTTCACCACCAGTAGCCTTGGGTTCAATTCCGTGTGTTAACGCATTCTCAACCAAAGGTTGAATCAAGAAAGGCGGAATCACCTGCTGCTCGCTGATGTCGTTGGTTTCAATCGAAAACGTCAAGCGCTCATCTAATCGTATCTTCTGAATGTTCAAATAAGCGTCGAGCAAATCGACCTCTTGAGCAATAGTCGATTGCTCGGTACGGCTGTTCTTCAGGGTCACACGCAACAAGTCAGTCAGTTTTTCAAGCATCAACTTAGCTTTGGCGCTATCACTCTCAATCAATACATTAATGGTCGCAAGAGTGTTGAACAAAAAGTGCGGCTCGATTTGGCTTTGCAGTTGTCTTAACTGGCTAAGTACAACGACCTTTTCTTGATCAGCTTGGCGACGCTTCGCCACCTCTAATTCATTATCGGCACGCAGCTGCTGCTCTCTTGTGTAGAAATAGTAATAACAAACGGAACAAAAGATCACACCAAGCAGCATCACAGACTTAAGATCGGAAAGGTTAGAGCCGAAAAAGCCGTTCAACCAATAGTGTGCATTCAAGGTACCAATGGTCATTGCAATCACCATTGATACCCCTACATCAAATGCCTTTGATTTCCTTTTGAATAGTTCAACCAACACAAACGAAGAGCCAACTGCGCTGTAGCCAAAGCCGAAGCTGATGGCCAAGTTGAGCGTAAACCCGCGTCCCCAAATCGTATTGGTTGTAATAGCAATAAGAACGCAAAATAGCGTGGTGAACGCGAAGCTTTTAATCCATGAAAAGCGACTGTTTGAAGAAGTGTCCATTAAAATCGTCCTTTGATATTTAAAAGAATCATATGACTATCCGGTAAGTTGGCGTAAACAGAATCACTTTTACCGCCTAGAAAGCGTGCAGCAAGTTCCAATTCCAACGATGAATCACCATTATCGAAAGCCTGATAATTAAGCCACTGCGTAGCAATAAAGCCACCGTCCTGTGGAGACAGCATGACATCAAATGTAGGCGTAATATCTTCAAGCCAGCCATGTGCCGAGTCCAAAGACCAGTGAAACATGAGATTGTGTTGAACCAAATTAGCGTGTTGATAACCTTGAGCGTAACAGCCCGCCAACGATGTTGTCATGGGATTAAGAGACAAATATTCCGCATTCACTAAAGCGCTTTGCCACTCAGAGTCACTCCAAGCACGGCTATCAAACCAGTATTCCAGTACCACATTGTGGCCCGTCTCGTTGGCCCATGTCAGTCCAACTAAGGCTTGGTAAGCCTCGCCCTGCTCTTCAAGATAAACCGGTTGGAGCAGTGAATTGGGCTGGCTGTAACCCAAATTTTGTCGCTGATAAACCACCGAACCGTGAAACTCCCACGCGAGGTTTAATACCGACACCACACTCGCTCCAAGCAAGCCTTGACGCACATCATCGTAATAAGCGACCCATTGATATTCGTGGTCGCCTACTAAATTGTAACGACGTAAGCCAACCCCTTGTTGCTGATTCTGCTTTTCGAATTGATTCACATATTGGGAAGTCCATGATGAGTCGCTGTAAAGCAGGGTCCATTCGCCCGTCATATCAAACAGTGACGCTGAAGCCACACCAGCACCCTCTTCTGCGACAATGCCCACTGGGTTTTGTCGATAAGGCTTGATGATGTCTAAAGGTCGGTAGCCATAACCAACACCCCAATCTAGGCGAACCTTACCGAGCGTGACATCCAAATAATGATCACCGAACGCTGAATTCGACAGTTCAACACCACCTTGCCAAAACAACTCGCGCGCAATGAATTCCGATTCAAAGCTCGTCTCACTGACCTGTGGGTCATTGCTCAAAATGTCGTTGGCTTTTACGGCAAACAGACCCAACCAATTGCCATATCCAACTTCAAGATCCAGCAAACCATTGAGTGACTGACGGTTGTCAGATGCGAAAGGGCTAAATGGCGACTCTCGCGATTCAACGCCTTCAGCACTGAGTTGCCAGTCCCACGTTAAACTCAGATCGTCCGCTTGAGTCGTGTTACTCACACAAGACAATGCAAGCAAGCTAGCGATTAACGGCTTAATCTGGAATCGACGACTAAAAGCTCTCATGCCACCCACCTAAAGCCCAGACACGCTATTGCGAGATAAGTAAGCGGGGTTGTAATACTTGTCCGCCAAGGCTTGTTCGCTTACCTCGCGGTACTCAATCACGGTTTTCTTACTTGGTTGAATCTTATCGAGCAAGGTCATCGACACCACACTTGGTAAGCCATCACGTACGCCTTCAGTAAACCACGCTTGCTTAGCTAGCTTTCCTGAACGCAGATACAAATCCGCTTTGACTGGAAATGCTCGGTCTACCGTTAACCACAGATCGATAGATTGATAACTCATGCCCTTAGTTTTTGCGGTGAGTTTTAAGTGATGGGTGTCAAGCTGATCACTACTAGGCATTTCAACCGATTGTTCAGCAACCCACTCGCCTTGGTAGTCTTCGCTCCAGGTCAGCGTTGAGATATCACCAACCGAAGCTTCACCAAGCAATTTTTGCATCGGAGTGATACGAATTGGACGGCGCGATTTCGGCATCAGTAACCAATAGTTGTCTTCTATCATCAGCATCTTTTGACCCACCTCGACCGCCGACTTGAACACGACCAGCGACTCTCGGTTTGGTCTTGTGTAGACGTTGTATTCGCGGGTTTTGTCTAGTTGCTCGTCTTGATATAACACAACCAGAGACACCACTTTTGATGCCTGTTCGCTGTTCAAACGGTAGCTGTCTGCCTTAGCAATCATCTCGGTAACTTGCTGTGAATCGATAGCCCAGCTTGGTGCCGACACTAGAGCCAAAGCCAACGCGCAACCTAAAACAGTGAGTGAACGAGTAAATTTATACATAAACCAGTGCCTCCGTGATTGGCTTATTTACGCCTTTGCGAGCCGAGAAATAAGCAGCCAGCAAACAGATCGTCAGCACACCCAAGGTGGCGTAACCAACCAATTCCAATGAGAAGTAAATATTAAGTGGGTAACCTTCGGTTCGCCCCGGAGGTGGTGGCATTTGCACATCAACTACCAGCAATAACACCGACACTAAACCACTCACTAATGCGCCTATCGCACTGCCAATCATCGCCAGTAAACCCGCCTCTTTTAGAAAACCCGCCACGATTTCAGAAGGGTAACTGCCAAGTGCCGATAAAGTGCCAATCTCACGAGTACGTTCCGTCACTGACATGGTCATGGTATTAAACAAAGATACGAACACTACCAATGCCATCACTGCGCCCATAATGCCGAAGATACGGTCGTAAAGGTCTTTAACCTTGGTGTAGAAGAATGCGCGATCTTGCCATGGGGTGATCTCAATCTCTGAGTCTTGTTGACCAACTTGCTCATCCAAAGCCAATTGGATGCGTTGTTGAACCGACGAAGTCTTATCGGTTTCAAAAAGAAATACCGACAAGGTGCTGACTTTATCTGACGCTAAAAGCTCTTGTGCGGTGGTGATATGTACGTACAACTGACGTTTATCCAACTCAGGCACACCAGTCGAGTAGATACCCTGCACCTTAAAATCAAAGGCATTCAATGCGCCATCACTAGTGGTAACGAGCAGTGTGACCCAATCACCAACGGTCACTTTGAGGTTACGAGCAAGGTCGGTTCCGAGCATTACTTGTGGCTCTTGGCTGTCGTATCTTGGTGATTTCACATCCGAGAGGTTTTGACCGCTGCGCACGTCAAGGAAAGGTCCTTTCATGTCGAACTCGCGCTCATTAACGCCAGTTCCCATAAAGATGGTCGACTTGCTCCCGTTAGACACCAAACCACTAAAGTAAACTCGTGGCTGCACCCCACGCACATCGCTGTCACCAATAATGCTCTTAGTGAGTGCTTGAACGCTATCCAGACCATTGCTCAGCGGCATATCTTCGTCTTGTTCAAAGTAACCCGGCGTGCTCAAAGTAAGATGACCCGTATCGCGCGCGGTTGATTCTCTCAAAGATTCGTAGGTGTAAAGTCCATAACCGCCCGCACTAGTCAGTGCAAACACGGCAATCGCGATGATCAACACCGAAAGCAGACTACGTCGACCATTTCTCAATAGATTGAGCCACGCCAAACGCACCGAGGTTGGAAGTAAAACGGAGCTAAAGCCTTGCGTTAACTTGCCCATGAGATCACCTCCATTACTTCGGTTTGTGGTGCCAGTTGTCCGTCGATAAGTTCAATCACTCGGTCACAGCGCTGCGCCATTCTTGGGTCGTGCGTTGCGACGATAAAGGTAGTTCCCATCTCATGACCGAGCTCTTTCATAATGTCGATCACCAGGTTGGCTGTGTGGCTATCTAAGCTGGCTGTCGGCTCATCGGCAATCACTAGGTTTGGGTTGTAGACCAATGCTCTGGCTATCGCGACACGTTGCTGCTGACCGCCTGATAGGTTGTCTGGACGGTGATGGATGTACTCCCCTAGCCCAACACGCTCTAACATATCTTGCGCTCTGGTCTGCTGTTCTTGCTTCGAATATTGGTTCAACATCAATGGGTAAGCGACGTTCTCAAGCGCTGTCATCACAGGAACCAGATTGAAGCGCTGAAACACAAAACCCAACGACTGGCGGCGAAAACGCGCAGCCGTAATCTGATCTGTTGAATACGCTTTGCCATCAATAGTTATCTCACCTCGATAGTCCATATCCAACAAACCGAGGATGTTCAGCAGTGTGCTTTTTCCCGATCCCGACGGGCCGCACAGTGCCACCATTTCACCGCGTTTAATCTGACCATCGACTCCCTTGAGTGCGTCTACACTTTGTCCACCCGTGAGATACGACTTACCGATTCCTTTAAATTCAATCATTCCGCTTTCCTCTGATTACTCGCCAACTGTTTAGCTTCCATGCCCTTTATTTTGCTTTCGCAACTATCACTTGGCTTTCGCTATTAGGGCCTTCGCAGTCATCGTTTCGATGTTGTCGGCATCAGCCGTTTCCATTTGTTTTAACCACGCTTGTGCTTGCGTTAGGTCTTCAGCACGAATCGATGCAGTAATTGCGTAGCGATAAATCCATGAGGTTGCAGAGAAGTGCTGTTGTTGAAATTCATCTTCCGCGAGTAGCGAGAGGAACAAGTTGTAACCGCGATCAAAGTGGTTAAACATGTCTGGAAGAGAGGTGTAAGTCACTGCGGCCATAGCGCGAGTCAGATAAGAATCTGGTAGCCCTTGAACACGAGGTTGCTCATGAATGGGTTGGTCTTCGTCTTTCAGCAACACCAGTGATTTATCGATGGTCGACAAGCCCTTTTCGACATACTTCATCTTATTCCAAGGTAAAAACGCATCACGCCCCATTAAGGTTTCTGTGCTTCCTAGATAAACCAAAGTCAGTGGCGTCGCACCATCTTGTTGCAGCGTATCGTTGAGGCGCTCATAAGCCACCTCGACCAGCTCTTCATTGCCTTGCGCGGCTTGGTTGTAAATATCAAGCACGTCTGAACTTGGATTAGCTAGCGCCAGCGTAGGAGTAATTGAAGCTAACCCAATTAAAAGTGAACGACGAAACAGAGCAGTAAATGAGTTTGAAGTGTTTGAAGCCGTCATGATGTGTAATCCCTTTCGAATGTTGACGTTGAAAGATTAACCACAAACTGTCACGCCGTTTTATCAATGCGACGAATGGCAATAATGCGGAGTGAATGGTTGAGTGAAGGCGTGAATGGAATATAGCATGTATAGACGGAGCTAATGCTTGTTCCTATAATTGATAAATCTAGATTTTCGGCGCTATTTATATCAATTACTCGGGTATACATAATCATCGATAGGCTTGTCTGGATTTATACAAGCCATACAAAAATAGCCGCGAATCAGCGGCTATTTTTCGTTATCTAAGTGACATTCTAACAGGGCACTCGTTGGCTAAACCAAACCCTATTAATATCATGGATTAGTCTTTTTAACTTGTTCGCTATGACATGCGAATGAGCATTGAATTAAAGCAAGGATCATCACATATTTAAGGAGTTTCATTTTATTACTCCACTATACTGAAGTTAAAAATGATAAATTAATTTGATGATAAGCAGTGTAGGTGTTTTTTATATAACTGAGTCTATTACATCATTAGTTATAATAGAATAAATTAACATTATCGAATTAAAAAAACCTAATTTAAACCTGGATAATTTAGAGTTTTAAGAATATAAAAGAGCCTATGTTAAAATATAGGCTCAAAGCAGTGGCAGTGCATAATTTAAAAAAGTTTTCTATATTTTTAGCTAATTAAATAAAATCGTTTAATTAAGCCACAATCGCTGATACTTTAACGGCATCACTGATTGTTCGGTAATTCGGAGAAAATTGTTGGACCCCCGCAATAACTTCATCGTAATCAGCTTGAGTACCATCACCTTGAACTTCAAACTGAAATTGGATCTCTTCGAAGCCAACCTGAGCTTCTTCAGATACATTCAAGAACCCACGAAGATCCAAAGCCCCTTTTATGTTCAGCTTTACAGATTCTAAACAAATGCCGCGGGCACTGGCGCCTGCAACAAAACCAACCATCATACAGCCAGCCATGCCACCCAGCAGGTAATCTTGTGGCGTAGGGTATGCGTTATTGCCAAGAAGCTCTTCTGGTTCACCCACGTCGAAAGTAAAATCTTTAACGATTTCTGTTCCACCTACCTTTTGGTTCAACGTGCGAATCTCGCTATGAACACCGCCTTTCCATTCAGCAACAATGCCGTATTCAGATACCGCTTGTGTTGCATCATCAGTAATAACTTTCGTATAAGCTGATAGGCCTTCTAAGTTAAGGCCATTTAATGGTGCATTACTCATGTTAAATCCTTTAATTATTTCTTGTTTATAGTGATTAATATTCATGTAGCGCCTCCCACACCGCGTGGAAGGCGACAAGTAATTTAGTTTCGACCCGCCATCACGCCGCCATCGACATTTAGAATCGTGCCCGTTACCCAAGAAGACTTATTCGATAGTAGATATTCAATTGCGTCAGCAACATCGTCTGTAGAACCAATTCGACCAATTGGGTGGAAATCGTTAAAGCCTTGTAGTGCAGATTCAATCTCGTCTTCAGCGATGAATGACTTATAAATTGTCGACATCACGACTGCTGGAGCCACAGCGTTTACACGTACACCGTGGTCGCCTAGTTCAATGGCCAAGTTTTTTGTCAGTGCATGTAGTGCCGCTTTCTGCATAGAGTAAGCTGAAGAAGGTGTTGCTTTAATTGCTTGATGTGCCCACATAGAACCGATGTTTACAATTGCGCCACCACCGTGTTGTTTCATATTTTTCGCAACGGCTTGTGTAATGAAGAAGAAAGCACGGTTCATATCTAACTGAAGGTCGTAATCTTGCTCAGAATGCTCAAGGAAATCGACAGGTTTGAAGAAACCAGCCGCATTCACCAAGTAGCCAATGTGACGTTTTTCTGCATTTAACTGTTCAATAAAGCTTTGAATAGCAGAAGGGTCGTATAAATCAACCTGAGCCGTTTCAACATGACCATTCGTGGTTGATTCCAGATCCAATTTTGCTTCAGCAAGATTCTGTTTGTCATGAGAGAGAATCATTACAGGCACACCAGACTTAAGCAGTCGCTCTGCTGTTGCTTTACCCATACCAGAAGAACCGCCAACAATTAGTGCAATAGAAGATGTGTTAAACATAATGAAATCCTTAATTTAAAAAGACTACCTACTAGTAGATAGGCTGATTGTTCAAATAAATGGAGGAGGAGTAGAGACCATCTCCTCGTCAGTGGGTGTACTTTAAGATCGGATCGGTTTCACGTCAACAACTTTATCTACCTACCAGTAGGTAGATAAAGTGCAAACCAAAAAAAGTCTATATTTATCAAGGTTATATGTGATTAAATTATTTTATTTAAATGAGTATCCGTCTCATGAAAAGTGTCTACAACACCATTTAGTGAGTCAGATCCATTAAGAATTTTGTCCAATGATCAATTTTTAGACATAAAAAAAGCGAGGGCTAAGCCTCGCTTTCAAAACCACAACCTCTTTTGGGTTGCACTACGTCCAACATATCTACAGTGCGATGACAATGTCTCCTACAAAGCCCATTGCTATACCGCGCCGTATCAATCTGAGCGATAAACTATGACGCCTTCAGAATGTTTAAACAGCTGGCTTTCACCGAACGGATATAGTCTGTGTCCTTGAATTGAGACAGTAAAATCCCTCCCTCCAAGGCGACAAAAATTAGCCTCGCAGCTTGAGTCGCTTCTAATCCAGAACGGAAATGTCCACTCGCAATCCCCTGCTCTATGCTTTTACGAATAAAGTTTTCATTGATTTGAACAAATTTAGACAACTGGCGTTCCAAACCATCCGCCAAAAAATAGAAGTCAGAAGCATACATACCACATAGACACAGTTTGTTGTTCTCGCGTACATCAACAAAAATGTCGGCTAACGCTTCAATTTTACCTTCTGCAGAGATGTCTTGACTCTCGATCCGCTTTAACGCTACTTCGTAATTCACAAGGTAACGTTCAAATACCGTTTGAGCCAGGTCTTGTTTCGTTTTGAAATGATAATGGATACTCGCAGTCTTTATCCCAAGCTCATTTTGAATGTCGCGAAAGCTGAAGCCATTAAAACCTCGGCTTTGCATATAACTTTCAGCTAAATCGACGATCTTTTCTGCCGTTGGATTAAGTTCTTTCATATTTATTCCACCTATATTTTTGGGGAATATAGCATAATTCACAGACATCGCCTATCTATCAGTAGGTATGGATTTCCAGGAGGTGCAAAGTTCAAGTGTGGGTGGGCAAAAAAATAGCCGCTAATCTGCGGCTATTTTTAATTATCTAAACGAAGTTTCTATATTTCTACTTCTTTGTCTCTTCAACCACAGCTTTCATCAATACAGAGGTATCCATGCGGCCTTCACCTTGTGCAGAAAGAGCCTTGTATGCATTGTTGGTCTTCTCCGTCAATGGAAGTTGAATGCCTTGGCGCTCAGCTTCATCTAAACAGAAACCTAAGTCTTTGATCATCCAGTCAATAGCGAAGCCGAAATCAAACTTGTCTTGCGCCATTGTCGTAGCGCGGTTTTCCATCTGCCACGAACCAGCAGCGCCGTTTTTGAGGCAATCAACCAGAGTTGGGATATCTAAACCTGATTTCTCAGCAAGCACTAAGCCTTCAGATAAGCCATTCAACACACCAGCGATGCAGATCTGGTTGACCATTTTCGCGCGTTGGCCTTGGCCTACTTTCCCCATCAGAACTGACGATTTACCGTAAGCTTCAAATACAGGTTGAAGGTCGTTGAATAGCTGTTGCTCACCACCACACATGATAGTTAGCACGCCGTTCTCTGCACCTGCTTGACCACCAGACACTGGTGCATCCATAAAGCGAATACACGCTTCTTTCGCTGCAACTTCAAGTTCTTCAGACAGGATTGCAGACGTTGTAGTGTGGTCAACAAGAATCGCGTTTGGCTTCATTGCTGCCAGTGCGCCTGTTTCGCTGGTTGTCATGCTGCGTACGTCATCATCATTACCCACACAAACCAGCACAACATCGGCTTCTGCCACACACTCAGCAACGCTCTCAGCGGCTCTACCTTGGTGCTTTCCAGCCCAGTCCAATGCTTTGCTATGAGTACGGTTAAATACCGTTACCTCGAAACCGGCTTTGACTAGGTGTCCTGCCATTGGGAAACCCATAACGCCTAACCCGATAAAACTTACTTTCATTTCTTTCTCCTTTTGTTTAACTCAGCTCGTCGCTATGGAACGACTGAACGCTTTTAATTAACGCCTCAATAAGCAGAGTTAAAGCCTTCGGCTGATATTTTCTTTCTTTGTACACTAAATACGCTTGGCGATCACCCCGGTGATACTCAGGGAGCACTTGAACCAGATTCATTTCCGGATAAACATGACGAAAAGGCAGCGAAGCGATACCCAGCCCCTTTTGCGCTGCCGCCGCGACCGCATGAATATCGTTCACAATAAACTTAGGTTTGATCGTCACCATCTGTTCCAGATGACCCGCTTTGTAGAGCGGCATATCAAACACATCATCAACGTTAATCCAGTCTTGATGTTCAAGATCCTCTGGTTTAACGATTGGCCCACGCGAATCTAAATAGGCTTGGCTTGCAAAAAAGCCATGTTTCGCTTTAAACAATGGTCGAGCGATCATGCCGTCCATGTCGGAAATCTGAAACGTGATCAACAAATCACGGTCGGTTTGAGGTACCACTTGTTGCTGGCTCAAAATCAGATTGAGCTGCACATTTGGATATTGAGTAAGGTATTGCTCGACAGTCGGGCGAAGAAAACCACTATAGAAATTATGAGGGACTGCGAGTTTTATCTTGCCTTGAATGGCATCACGTTCTTCAAGCAGGCTACTAAAACCTTGATGAAGAGACTCCATGCCACTGCTCAGCGCTGCAAAGGCCACCTCGCCATCTTTAGTCGCCACCAACTCCCTACCCTTCTTTTCTAACAAGCGGATGCTCAAACGCTCTTCTAAAGCAGTTAACCGGCGTGACATAGTCGACACAGGCAGTTGAAGCCGCTTCGATGCCGACAGCAACGAGCCCTCTTCAACCACAGTACAAAACAGGAATAGATCGTCAATATTTCCGAATATGGAATTCATGCTTCTATTTATGCCTATTTTTCTCATTAATGGATGGTTGTAACCTTATCTCATCAGTTACAGAAAATCACGGGAGAAACATAGATGAGCAAAAAACAATTTTGGGTAACCGCGATTTTATCCTCCCTCACCATGGCAACCATGATGTCTGGGTTAATTTCTGGCTATAAAATTGGATTCAGCCACGAGTGGCCGCCAATCTGGTTACAAAGCTTCTTTCTTGCTTGGCCGTGTGCCATTGTGCTGAACCTTACAGTACTCCCCTTGATTCGAAAGCTATCTGAGTGGATTTGTCGACCGCGCACGCTTTGCTAATCAGTGCTGTATCAACGGGCTCTTTGTTGGCAAAAATGCGGAACGATGATCAAGGCTGATCAATACTCAAAGCATAAAAAAACCGAGCACTAGGCTCGGTTTTTTATTAACTATTGTCACTGTAAAAATTACAGCTCAGCGTTGTGGTAAACCTGCTGAACGTCATCACAGTCATCAAGAAGGTCTAGGAACTTCTGGAACTTCTCAGAATCTTCTTCCGCTACTGGCGTCATAGTTTGAGGAACGAAAGTAATTTCCTCAACATCTAGAACTAGCTCAGGGAACGCGTTAGTTAGTGCAGTCTTCGTTTTGAAGAACTCAGTTGTTGGAGCGAAAACAGTGATTACACCATCTTCTAGCTCTACATCTGTTACGTCTACGTCGTCCATCATTAGTGTTTCTAGGATGATCTCGTCATCTTCACCTTTGAACTGGAATACAGCTTGGTGAGCGAACATGTGAGAAACAGAACCTTCAACACCGATTTTCGCGCCAGTTTTAACGAAACATTGGCGAACGTCTTGGAAAGTACGGTTGCCGTTGTCAGTTAGACAGTCAACGATTACGCTTGTGCCGCCTGGGCCAAAGCCTTCGTAACGAGCTGGTGCGTAGTCTTCACCACCGCCGCCGTTTGCTTTGTCGATCGCTTTGTCGATAACGTGTGCAGGAACTTGGTCTTTCTTCGCTTTAGCAATAAGGTGCTTTAGCGAAAGGTTCATGTCTGGATCTGAACCACCATTCTTCGCACACATGTAAATTTCTTTACCGTATTTGGAATAAACTTTAATTTTTGCGCCAGCAGTTTTAGCCATTGAGGCTTTGCGCACTTCAAAACTTCTTCCCATCGGGATCTTCTCTCTGATTCAATTAACGGGGCAAATTCTAGCAAATTACTGTGTCATTTCAATTCTACAGCTTTGCTGAGCAAGGTTTGTCTGCGGTTATGCGACGCCCATTACTCGTTTGTATTTTTCTACAGACTGTTCAAACCACGCCTTTTCATCTGGGTCACCGAGCTTCATTGCTTCTTCAACAATGGCTTCTGGGCCACATTTAGCCTGCTTCAATTTCCATACTAGAAACGATGCCTGCTTATCCAGTTCGATTTTGTTTTTCTCGCTGGGTGGAAGGAGTGAAAGGTTGATAGACATTAGTCGCCTTCGTCTGTAATACACTTGGCCGAGAAATATATCATAGAGCAGCCTCATAAAACCAATACTATGAGTAGCAGAAAGGATTTATGGC
>NZ_JBQKUM010000080.1:0-21001 GCF_054968605.1 Pseudoalteromonas sp. G5_S1_14_S5
GTTTACCGCCAACTTACATTCAGACTGCTCGATGAGCGTTTGCCATTCTTTATTAGTGTGTCGTTTTCCCATTTCAAATCTCCTCATGGTCGGAGACTTGAGCTTGTTCTTCGCGCTAGGCGATTAGAATTCGGGTTTTATGGAGCGTTTACTCTCTACCTACCTTCGCCGCTTGCTCAGCACTAAGCTTTCTAGAGCTGATGTAATAACGGTACTCTAGCTCGACAGATTTTCCTTTCTCAAGACGGAAGCTTTCAACCATTACAATGCTCTTTAAGCCTTTCTAGCGAGAGAAGTTACCAAACAGGCAATATGTGACTTTTGAACCTTGGCGTTAGTCGATAATCGTTTGAAAATGTTCTTTGAAGTAGTCAATGTGCATGATGCTCTCCCTGAAAAGGGAGTATATGATCACAGCCAAATGTGATCGTCAAATCGATCATGACTTTGATTAAAAAACGCACACGATCTCTCCCTGGGTATCACTATTGACTTTATACAATGGATTCCTTGATTAATGGTGTTATTTTACAATCTGGTTTAGCCAAGTACGAGTATATGCGTTCAACTTGAATATCACCTTAAGAAGCGAATTCGAGGTAATCTTAATCGAATGCACAACAGCAGTAATAGTAATATTGAGTATATTGTTAAACTACCACCTGAGGAATGACTAAATTCAGGCTGTGTTGCTGATGTTTCTTCTGAATAATTAATATTCATATCGACTGTACCAACCGCACCATCTAATTTGACAGTAAACGTTAATGTGTGTGCAGTGCGATGCCAACTCGGAAATTGTAAATAAATACGGACGCCATTGTTATCAGTAATGTTAGTCGTTACTTGCTTAGATGAGATGCTAACGACCTGAAGTGATTCACAATCAGTCACAGCGATATAATCACAAAGGTCAATATCTACAGAGAAATTCAGAGGAATATTGTCAGGATTATAAGTAATGACATAGTCAAAAGGATCAATATTTAAGCTAGGAATAGAACTGTAAACGTAACTTGGATCATCAATATTATTATCATTGTTATTATCTCCATCGTGTCGCCCACCATCTTTTATAGTCATTTCAATACAATAACCACCGACTGCAATCTCTTCTTGATAAAGAGAAGAATGTGGTGGAGGACAATTGCCAAGTTCCCCTATTGCGTACTTAAGATTACTGCCATCTTCGCTTTCGTCAAAGTCAAACCAGCCTTCTTGGTTCGTGTATTTACGTAAAATGCTGCCTGACGACAACGGTTCTAATAGCGGAATAACTACAATACTGCTTTGTGAGTTTTGATTACGAACCGTAAAGTTGAACACATTTTCGGATGAATAACTAGGGTTTGTTGAGTCATCAGGAATAATACCAGCCAGGGTGCTTGCTTTAACATAAGGTGAGCTTACGTCAACTTTTTGAGATAGTTGACCGAGTATGAGGCAATCACCAGGTGTTGACTCAAAGATCAAAGTTAAACTGGTATTAACAGAATTGCCTTGTAGTTCACAATCATCAATTGGATCGAGATAATTAGGTATCATATCATTATCAAAATCTGCAAACCCTTCTTCGGCATCAGTTAGACCATCGTTATCAGTGTCCATGTCTAGGCTTAGCTCGACTTCTTCGACTATCCGTAGCGATGTTTTGCCGACGATAGGTTGTTGTTCTATGCCTAACGGGTATGCGGTAAATGTAAAGTCGTAACGACCTGTCTCTTTAAGCTCTGGCAAGATGAGAGGTTCATAATTGCTCGTCTGCCCCGCACTTTCTTTTGAGATATTTGGCCCACTATAGTACCAATCGATGATCACGCTATTATCATAATCTAATGGTACATTGCTATCAACGATGATATTTAAGTCAGATAGTGAAGCCGGAGTGGCTATAGATACAATATTATTATCTGCGTTATAAAAATTAGCATCTAGCGTTATTGGCTGCTCACCTTCAGATAAAGTAAGGACTATTTCTGATAATGGTCCGGTATGGACATTATTAGCAAAACTAAGGTGTAACGTTTCTTCACCTTCGTTAAGGTCGTCTTGATAAATATCTATTTCAAGAATACCTTCTGTCCCCGATGTGATAACGACATCATTGGTATCTAAGAGTGATAAAGAATGATCGTTATTATCACTCGTACTGTCGGTGTTAACTATGACGGGTATCGTGACCGGATAGCTTGGAGCTGGGCCACTGAGTTTAATTCTAATCTGAGCTGTTGTGCCTTCATAGATGGTAGGCGCCGGAATAAATTCTGCGTAAGGGGTAATATTAACTTGCTGACTAACGATTTGAGTTGTGTTCCTTGCTGCATCAATAGCCTCCCAATAAATCACATGAGAACCAGAACGAAGCAATAGTGTACCATCAAATAATGAAACCGGAATCGGAACACCGTTAATGTCAGTTGCTTTTGGAGAGAATATTTCCAAACGAGTAAATACCCCGGTTGCTTTTAAATCGACACTAGAGATCTCTTCAAACTGTGGTTTTTCTGTCTGAAGGCTATCTGATTCTAACTTTATGAGTCCTTTATTGCTTGAACCATGTTGATCAGCAATTACGTACTCGATATACCACGAGGCAGGTAAATTAGTTGGTAAAGTATATTGTATTTTATTGTCCACTATCGCGATGTTACCAAATTTACTTTTAGCACTGACAAGAGTAATTTGATCGCCTTCATCGCTGTCGTAATCATTATCAAGTGGTGAAAGTGTAATGGTTGTTGATGGTTCAACTTGAACACTGTCATCAAGCGCAATAGGGGCATGATTTTTGTTAATCACAGGCGGTAAAGGCTCTCCTGTGTATAACTGGCTCATATAGTATCGGTCACTGTAGAGTACTCTATATATCGAAGGATCTATCACGCTGGTTTGTATTGCTTTGACTTGGACCCAATTAAGTGAGGCTACATTCGTTACTAAATCTTGGACAGACGAATAGATTTGATTAGGATCACTTGCGTCAAAATATTGAAGATCAAGTGTAAATAGCCCGGACTCTTGTCCATTATTTTCAAGTGGTGATGAGCTAATAAGTGCGGTGCGAGAACTTGGAACTACAGGCTTATTAGGGGCCAGTACGAGTTTACTATACCAAGATTCCATTGTCGTTCTGTTCGTATCAGATTGGACTGGTGCCTCACTCAATGCATATTGACTGACCAAGCTATCACCATCTTGATAGACGAGATGTAATAACACATATTTATTACTTACAGCTCTGTTTGTTGAAACCCAGCGATTTGAATTGTGTATATCATTAGGATCATCTAATACGTACCATGTTTTGCTAACCACATAGTCACTCGATGACAATAGCTCACCACCTTGAGAAAAAGTAATATCTGCCGTTAAAGGCGTATCAAGGTAAATAGGGGTTGGCATTTCGATATGCACTTTAAGTTTATCCAGTTGATTGTCTTGTGGTGATACGAAATCGGATAATACTTGTCGTGCGACACTAGTTTGAGTATCACTGTTTAGCGTCGCTTCAGCGCCTACGTAGTAATTAAGATCATCAGCTGTGATGTTATATTGGGCTTGGTTCGCACCATCAATAGGTTGTGCTAACGCCCATTTACCCAGCCTAGGCAAGCGATACCACTGATAAGATACCTTTTCAGAATTATCAACAGAACGATGTGCAACCTTAAGTTGAGTTGCAATTATAGGCTGGACAGCATAAGGCAGAATAGAGATCGCCCATGGTGATTGAGTGGCATCTATTTGAATGACATTCGAGAAAAGATTTGGTGTTAATTCACCAAAATCATCTTGTCGATTAACGATAACACGTAAGTATTGGTCAGCAGTTTGAACGGTGTAGTATGCATTGATTTCCCCACTGATATTTGTCCATGAAATACCATCGCTACTGTGTTGCCATTGATAATTGATTACCTGAGGTAACAAATCGAATGAGAGTTTACTACCGACCAATTGTGTATTAAGTGTTTGATCTATTGATGCTGTAGTTGCGCCTCCTTGGATTAACACAGTATCAGAGTAACGCGCTCTATCCATGGCATTTGCATGCTCATTGATTGCTTGTTGGTCACTGTTACCAGTCCATACAGCTGTACTACTACTAAATAAACGAGCGCCATTATCTAGCGTAATTTGTAGTTGATGAGTAAAGCTGGTGTCCTCTTCATTGAGTGTATAGCGAGAGGCTACGGCGTTATTAATAGCAATACCATTGCTCTGCCATGAACCATTAACAGGAATACGATACCATTGATAAGCACTTACGTTACTGAATGTCTGTGCTAGATAATTCTCTAACCATTGTTTCGATGTATTGCTGATCTCATAGCTGTTATCTTCGGGAGTGAAGTGAATTGCTAATGTTTCGGTTGGTAGTGTATTTGGGTTATTGATAATGGTGTTTGAAGATTCAGAATAATTAGGACTGAGGTCGTCTGCGCCTTCACTTAATATAAGTTGTAAGCGAAGTTTTTTATCGACGTCTTCAGCTCTAACTTGATAGGTGGCCATGTTAGCCATGTCAATATCAGCCCAAGACTCACCATCGACACGCGATTGCCACTGATAATTTGCTGTTATCAAACTTTGAGTATTGAGCTGTGCCAGATCACTTTCTGTTAACGAAACAAGCATACCGGTTGAAAGGGTTGTCTCAGATAAAGTGAGCGATAATTTATTAGACAACTCAATCAATGTATTTGAGCCTGAAGCCGCACTCACAGGCTTAGTATCGATGCTACTTTTTACAATAAGCCCTGCATCATCATGATATTCGACAGTAATGCGTAATGAATAGCCTTCATCGTTGGGTTGAGGTGTGTAACTATCAGCATTGACCAAAGCCGTTAAGCCATTGTCATTAATTCGATGCCAATACACTTTTCGTTCGGTAAATAACGCTGGAGGCATAGATGAAATTAAACGAGTATCTATTCTTTGTTTGATACCAACTTGTGGCTCTGCCAAATTATCAAACTCGATGTCGTAATTAAGGCTGTTCGTTTGCACTACAGGCGTTACATTAGAGCCAACTTTAGCGCTGGTATTGGTATCGAGATTTTCTGATAACAAACACAGACGATATTTATAACCACTGGTCAACGACATTAAATCATTGTAATCATCAGCTTCAGGTGCTATAGCCACCCACTGACTTTGACTCAATGGATCAAAATATTGCCACTGATATTTTACCGTGACCGGATAACTATCTCGTAATGCCTGAACCTCATTAAATACATACGATGGATTACTCAAACCGATGGTATCTGACGTATTTAATGGGTCATCAAACTGTAAAACAAGAGCGATATCACGTACAAGTAACGCTGGATCTTGAGATGCTGAGAAGTTCTCTGTCAGAGTTCGATAAACATTTGAATCTGTCTCCGATATTTGTTTTGCCGATACGGTTACAGACGTTGTATCAGGGTAGCTGTTGAATAAATCACTCAAGCTAGAGAGGCTATTGCTAGGCTGAGCATCTGAACTATAAAGGTATTCCACCGTGTAAGTATTACCTTGGTTAGGTGCTTGAGTCTCGTTGCTATTTGATTTTTCCATCAAATACGGGGTTGATGTTGAATTAATCGGATCTTGAGGGTCCATTTTAATCGCACTATACCAAAGAATAAAGTCTGTAGGTTGAGTGCTATTTTTAATGGCTTCTTGACTGACAACCGATAATGTTAGAGGGTTTTTAAGTACATTTGAATCTTCATAGCTGATTGATAACAGTAAGTATTTTCCTGCACTAACACTTGTTAAGTTGTTACCAGTGATTGGTTGCCATAGCGACGCTGAAGATTGATGACTCGGGTCGTCGATCAGATACCAATTGGTATTAATTGTACCTGGCGGATTCGCCACAATATCGCCATTTTCTTTCAGTTGCCATTGATAAGATAAGATACTGTCTTGATAGAGTGGCGTAGAAGTTAGATTGGCTGTTAACGTATAGCTATCGTTACTCCCACTGTTGTTTTTTTGAACCGGATTTGAAGTGACGTCAAAGGCGATGACATCTTGGTTTATCGAATCACTTATCGTCGCTTTGATACCGATATAGTAACCAACATCATCATCGCTGATGATGTGATCGGCTGATTTCACACCGATAGAAGAAGCTATATTCCAAGCCGTCGGGCTATCGAGTCTAAACCATTCATATTCCACATTTTCAGTTGTTAAAGTGCGATGAGAGGCTGTAATAACTTGTCCTACGGTGTATTCGCTTGATTTTGTGATATTAACTTGCCAAGGCGATAGCGGGTTACTACCAGATTGTATTTCTAGAGCGTCTGAATATCGGTCGGGTTTATGTGCGACTCCATTGTTATCAAGACAAATACCTTTAACTCGAATATAGCCCGTATTCCTTACTGTAATGCTTGCAGAATCATTACCTTGCACCGAAACCCAACTGCCATCTGCACCGGTTTGGCTAGTTTGCCATTCATGTTTTACATTCGGTGGCATCAGATCTTTTTGTAAAGAACTACCAGAGAATACCGCGGTTAATGACTGGCCCACATAGGTCGGTGTTGCGTTGCCGGTGATGCTGATAATATCGAAATAACGGTCCATTTCATTGGTCTTATTGGGATCAATGCCATTGTTTTTCCACTGTTTCGTACGAGATGAGTAGACTCTAGTACCATTATCAAGTGTCACCACTAATTGATGCTCAAAATTCACATCATGTGAGCTATCTAACTGGTAATCAGCGCTATTCGCACCACTAATAGCCTCGCCATTATTGGTAATGTCACCATCTATTGGTAATCGATACCATTGGTAATTATCTAGGTTAACGTTATTGTCAGCTTGGTATTTATTGAGCCACATAGTCGCTCTGTCTGTGAGCGTATAGGTATTGGCGTTGATATCAAATTCCAGTGCTAATGTCTCTAATGGCCCATTATCATTGGGAGCGATAAGTTGAGTGTGATTAGAGTAAAGCGGTGCAAGTTGTACAGTATTGCCGTTGTTATCCGTTGTGCTAAGTACCAATTGCAGACGTAAATAATGATTATCGTCATTTTGCACTGTGGTGTAATTGAACGTATTTCCGTTGGTAGTGATAGCGCTCCAGTTGCTTATATCATCACGACGCTGCCATTGATAATTCGCTGTTATCCTCGTGTCATTTATGATGGCGGTAATATCACTTGCATTTAATGATACCGATGCTTGACGAGCTAATGTTGTTGGAGAAATGGATAATGTTAGACGATTAGCCAAGTTATCCAGCGTTGATGAGCCTGATTTTGCAACCACAGGTTGGGTTTGAATACTACGTTGAGAAAGTAAATTACCTGTTGTTCCGTAGTAAGAAACGGTAATTTGTAATGCTTTGCCTACATCGTCAACAGTCGGGATAAAGCTGTCTTTATCGGAGAGCTCCGTCAAAGTCTTATCATTTTCGACACGCTGCCAACGAATATTACGATCTGTAAACAGAGCAGGCGGAGTGTTGCTCGTTAATCTATCGCGCAGCGTTTGTCTTATACCTTCTTGAGGCTGAGCAAGGTCATCAAACTCTATATTGTAACTGACGCTATAGCTTTGAACCTCTGTGGTGACGTCTGAGGTGCTTTCACTGCTTGTCTGGTTGTTATCGGTTGCGATGAGTTTTAGACGATACGTTTCGCCAGCGACGAGCGGTGCAAGCTGTGTATTAAGGTCGCCATAAGCTTGAGAAACGCTTCCTACGTTTGTCCATCCACTGCCATCATTAGATTGCCATTGATAGTCAATGGTGAGCGATGCGTCTAATGCGCTGACTTGCGATTCCACTTGCGTTTGGTTTAATAGCGTAACGTTATCACCCGTATTCAGCGGAATATTATAATCCAGCGCTGGAATAATGTGCCTAATATCGTGGACGAAATCAGAAGAGAAAGTGAATGAGCGAGGGCTCAATTCTCTGCTGAGGCTTCCACTGTATTGGGTGGCTGACACTATGACACTGTCTGTTGCTGGGTAATCGCTTAGCAAAGAGGTTAAATCAGTATATTGTTTTGAAGGTGCCACACTTGGGCTGAAGCGATAATCGACGCTATAGCTATTGTCGCTCTCGGCTACATTTTCATTTGCATTATCAGCAACCAGTGAAGTTCGAGAATTTTTATCGATAGGGTTGCTTGGCGTCATGTCAATGACACTGTACCAAGAATCAAAAACAGTTGGCGAAGTCATATTTTGTACCTTGTCATCACTGACTACCATGAGTTCTAATGGCTTGGTTAAGTTCGCCTCATCGTACTCAAGTTTTAGTAAGACATAGTTACCGTTCGCCGCATTAGGTAAAGTTGTACTATTGAGTGTTGTCCATAACTGCGGGCTATTAATGTGCTCAGGCGCATCAATTAAATACCACTGTGGCGTGACGTTGCCCGCAGGGGAGTCAACAAGAGTGTTGTTTTTGTATAGAGAGAACTGGTACGAAAGCGTACTGTTTTGATATATCGGGTTAGGTGACAAAGTGGCGGCTAAATAATAGTTGTCACTGCTACCAAGGTTGCTGGCTTTCACTGGACTTGTGGTTACTTGTGGAGCAATTAACGAGTTGTTGCCATCGGAAATGGTGGCCTTAACGCCAATAAAGTAGCCAACATCTTCCGTTTGCAGCACGTAATCCGCATTGCTTGCGTTATTAATTAGAGTTGCTGAGCTCCAATCAGAAGCGATTGAAAGTTGATACCATTCATAGGTCACGGTGTCGCTTGTGTCGCGATGACTGACTGAGATAGGCTGATTGACCACGTACTCAGAGGATTGTGTGAGACTCACTTGCCACGGCGTTAAAGGATTGGCAGTAGACGATACACTGCGTCCGGCCGAAACTAGCTGAGGCAGAATCGCGCCACTCGCATCAGAGCGTTCAACTAAGACGCGAACCTCTTGGCCACTTTCGTTACCCGTTAGCGTATAAGAGGGGCTATCCAATCCAATGTTATTCCAAGCACCAGTGAAACCTACTGTACGGCTTTGCCACTGATACGAGACCCCTGGTGGCAGAGTATCTTTGACAAGCGAGCTACCGGAAAGTTGAGCGGTGACCGTTTGGCCGCTCTGCAATGGTGTCGTGCCATCAATGACGTTGACCACATCGAAGTAACGTTCGCGTTGGTTTATTTCCGTTGGATCTGAATTGTTATTTTTCCACTCAGCCGTGCGCTCGGAATACACATCCACATTATTATTCAAAGAGACAACGAGTAGATGTTCAAAGCCGACATCACTAGACGAATCAAGAGCATAGCTAGCATTAGTCGCGGTATTAATCGCTTTGCTATTGTTCTCGAAATTGCCACCAACAGGCATGCGATACCATTGATAGCCTTGAATCGATAAGGAGTTGGTTGTGAGGTATTGATCGAGCCACAAGGTTGAACGCTCTGATAAGCGATACTCTTTCAAGCTTGTGGAATAATCGAGCGCCAACGTTTCTAGTGCAGCAGACGTATTGGTATTGACCTTATTGGTTTGATTAGTAAAACGCGGGTTAAGTGCGGTAGCGCCATCGTTTAAAATGATTTCTAAACGTAAATAGTGATCATTATCCGCACTCGTCGTGATATAGCTTGTGTCATTGGCCAGGCTGATGTTGCTCCATGGCGTCGTATCTTGACGTCTTTGCCATTGGTAATCCACCCCAAGGGTCATATTAGCAGCAATCGCGTTATCAATCGCTGCAACGGTCGTCGCTGACAGGGACACCTCTGATAAAGTAGTTAATGTGACTGGGTTGATAGTCAAAGTAAGTGAATTGGCCAACGTTTCTAGTGCTGCTGAATTCGTTTTTGGCGATACGGTTTCGGTATTAATACTACGTTGTACTAAAAGGCCGCTCGCATCATGATATTCAATGGTAATGCGTAATACATGATTTACATCCGCGCTAGTAGGCTTATAGCTTTCTGTCGTTGCCAAGGTTGTTAAGCTGTTGTTCGCGTTTACGCGTTGCCAGCTTATCTGACGATCCGTAAACAGCGCAGGTGGCGCTGACGAGAGCAAGCGAGTACCAACTGTTTGCGATATACCTTCTTGAGGCTGAGCAAGGTCATCAAACTCTATATTGTAACTGACGCTATAGCTTTGAACCTCTGTGGTGACGTCTGAGGTGCTTTCACTGCTTGTCTGGTTGTTATCGGTTGCGATGAGTTTTAGACGATACGTTTCGCCAGCGACGAGCGGTGCAAGCTGTGTATTAAGGTCGCCATAAGCTTGAGAAACGCTTCCTACGTTTGTCCATCCACTGCCATCATTAGATTGCCATTGATAGTCAATGGTGAGCGATGCGTCTAATGCGCTGACTTGCGATTCCACTTGCGTTTGGTTTAATAGCGTAACGTTATCACCCGTATTCAGCGGAATATTATAATCCAGCGCTGGAATAATGTGCCTAATATCGTGGACGAAATCAGAAGAGAAAGTGAATGAGCGAGGGCTCAATTCTCTGCTGAGGCTTCCACTGTATTGGGTGGCTGACACTATGACACTGTCTGTTGCTGGGTAATCGCTTAGCAAAGAGGTTAAATCAGTATATTGTTTTGAAGGTGCCACACTTGGGCTGAAGCGATAATCGACGCTATAGCTATTGTCGCTCTCGGCTACATTTTCATTTGCATTATCAGCAACCAGTGAAGTTCGAGAATTTTTATCGATAGGGTTGCTTGGCGTCATGTCAATGACACTGTACCAAGAATCAAAAACAGTTGGCGAAGTCATATTTTGTACCTTGTCATCACTGACTACCATGAGTTCTAATGGCTTGGTTAAGTTCGCCTCATCGTACTCAAGTTTTAGTAAGACATAGTTACCGTTCGCCGCATTAGGTAAAGTTGTACTATTGAGTGTTGTCCATAACTGCGGGCTATTAATGTGCTCAGGCGCATCAATTAAATACCACTGTGGCGTGACGTTGCCCGCAGGGGAGTCAACAAGAGTGTTGTTTTTGTATAGAGAGAACTGGTACGAAAGCGTACTGTTTTGATATATCGGGTTAGGTGACAAAGTGGCGGCTAAATAATAGTTGTCACTGCTACCAAGGTTGCTGGCTTTCACTGGACTTGTGGTTACTTGTGGAGCAATTAACGAGTTGTTGCCATCGGAAATGGTGGCCTTAACGCCAATAAAGTAGCCAACATCTTCCGTTTGCAGCACGTAATCCGCATTGCTTGCGTTATTAATTAGAGTTGCTGAGCTCCAATCAGAAGCGATTGAAAGTTGATACCATTCATAGGTCACGGTGTCGCTTGTGTCGCGATGACTGACTGAGATAGGCTGATTGACCACGTACTCAGAGGATTGTGTGAGACTCACTTGCCACGGCGTTAAAGGATTGGCAGTAGACGATACACTGCGTCCGGCCGAAACTAGCTGAGGCAGAATCGCGCCACTCGCATCAGAGCGTTCAACTAAGACGCGAACCTCTTGGCCACTTTCGTTACCCGTTAGCGTATAAGAGGGGCTATCCAATCCAATGTTATTCCAAGCACCAGTGAAACCTACTGTACGGCTTTGCCACTGATACGAGACCCCTGGTGGCAGAGTATCTTTGACAAGCGAGCTACCGGAAAGTTGAGCGGTGACCGTTTGGCCGCTCTGCAATGGTGTCGTGCCATCAATGACGTTGACCACATCGAAGTAACGTTCGCGTTGGTTATTATCCGTTGGGTTACCACTGTTTAGCCACGCACCTGTTCGGGTTGAATAAAGGGTAGTGGTGCTGTTTACCGTGACAACAAGTAAGTGCTCAAAATTGAGATCAGAGGTAACGTCTAATGTGTATTTGCTATCGTTTGCATTGAGGATTTCCTCAGCATTATTGGCTAAATCACCCCCAACAGGAATTCGATACCATTGATAGCTTGCTGTGCCTACGGCTGAGGTATCTTGCTGATACTTATCCAACCATAATATTGACCGTTCAGAAAGTGCCAAAGTATTACTTACGCTATCGAAGCCTAAGACTAGCGTTTCGAGCTTAGGTCCTGTATGCGATTCAACTTTCTCTGTTTTATTAGTATAGAGTGGATTTAATCTGATTGTATTATCACTAAGTAGGCTCAAGATGATTTGCAATCGTAAATATTTGCCATTTTCATTAGACGTAGTGGTGAAGCGTTCCTCATCTGCATTTATGCTAACCGGAGTCCAAGTCACGCCATCATCGCTATGTTGCCATTGATAGTCTGCTTCAATCGTCGATGCTTGTGCTCTGATCTTAATGATATCATCGTCTACTAAGGCGACTTCTTGATCTGTAGACACTAAAACGGGGTCGATCACTAGACTTAAGTCATTAGCCAACGTGCTGAGCTCTTGGGAGCTAGATTGCGATTCAACGGGTGAAGTAATGATACTTCTCGATATTAAGCTTGCTGTTCCGTCTAGGTATTCAACGGTAATATGCAGTGCTAGACCCACATCTAATTGCGTTGGTTGATAACTTCCATCAGGGTTAGCAGTTAATAAACTCAAGCTGTTATCACTATTAACACGCTGCCACGTTACTTTACGCTCTGTGAACTTGGCCGGTGCCGGAGAGGCGACCAAGTTGGTACGAATATTTTGTGTGATGCCTTGTTGAGGAATGCTTAACCCATCAAAGCTAATATCATAATTTGTTGCAGCACTAGTGACGATGATAGATTCATCAGAAACAGTGTCACTTGTTGTTTGTGCACTGTTATTTTTTGCCAAGAGTTGAAGTCTATATTTATTGCCATCTTGGAGTCCAGAAGCCGCTTGATAGTCAATCAACTCTTGCCCAAAAGGTTGCCAACTTGTGCCATCGTGCTCTTGCCATTGATAGGTAATATCGACAGGTTCGCGAAGTTCAATGTAATTAATGGCACTTAATATACTTTCACGATTTAACAAATCAATCTTATCACTGGTTAATAATGGATTATCAAAATCCAGCAACGGCGATAGTGTCCGAACTAAATTGACAGGATCGCTCGAGAAATCAAAGACATTCTCTAATGTACGATAAATATTACGTTCGGAAAGCTTAGTTTGTTTGGCTCGAACGGTAATTCTGTTTGTTCCCGCTGGAATTGCTGATATATCGGTATAAACGGTATTTGTCTGTATATCCGAAATATAGCTGTAATCCACTTCGTACACATTATCCGATGGGGAAACATCTTGAGACGCATTAGCTTTTTCAAGACCAACACTCGATACATTGGTAACAGGAGGGGCTGGTGTAAATGTGATTACGCTGTACCACTTATCCATATCAGTAGTGCGCGTGATATTAACCGTCGCTGTCTGAGTTGTGCTGAGACTACCATCACTGACATTTAGCTCAATAGTGAGTTGGTTAAGATTTTGATTATCGTCGTTAATAGCTGTAATAGCAGCTAAAGTCGGAGTTACCCTTAGATTGACTAAATCCAGAACATACCAATTATTAGGGTCGTTGATGATGGTAACTGTGAGCGAATCTTTCTCAGGATCGTCGGTTTGATAGTCCACAAGCTTAGTTTGGCGGTTGACTTTGTTCTCCGTAATCCCTCCCGCAATTGGCGTTAAGGTAATGGTTGGCGCATCATTAACAGGTTGAACATCAATGTCCATCGTTGCAGCGATGGAATAAGGGCTCGAGTCATCATCCATGACTTCAAATTCAAATGCCGTGTCTAAATCATCATTCAAGTTACTTTTAAACGTTAAGCTACTAATATCAGAAAAATCAATTTCGTCTCCTTGTCGCACCAATTGATTTTTATATCTCAGTTCACCACGAGGTAATGTTACTAGCCTAATTTTATCAAGTCCGTCATTTTCAGGATCGGAATAAGTGATGTCGCTTGTTTTAAAGGTATAGATATCATCTTCGTCTACTACCACAGACAAATTCGCATCAATGCTCGGGGCATCGTTGATTGGGTAAACATTAATGGTCATCGTCGCTTGGGCGGAATCACTGTTACCATCATTGACGGTAAAAGACATTCTTGCTGAAGTATCTTGGTTTTGATCAGATTTATATGCATATTGATTGATTTCACCTGCATCAATGAGTCGAGGATAAGTTGATATCGCTACCTCACTGCCATTGAAACTACCGCTTTGGTCATAATAGATATCGCCTTTGTCCGGTTTATCAAGGGCAATACTTGCTAACGGAGCCTTCTCTGGATCGGAGTAGGCATTATTAAATAAGCTTTGTGTGAACGGAGAAAGTTTATCTTCATAGACTTGGAACGTGCTTGCAAGTGCTGTTGGAGCGTCGTTGACAGCCTGAATATTAATGGCCATTGTCGCTGTGTTTTGCGAGTATTTGTCAGTACTTTTCAACTTGAACGTAAATTGAGTGTTGTCTTCTCGATAGTTGCCAGGGGTATAGATCAGGTTGCTGATATCTGCCTCCGATACGATATCACCGACTGAAAGCACCTTACTTGCAACTGCGAGCTCACCATGATCTGGCATGGTTTCTAATAAGATTTCAGTAAACTCAAATAAGCTCACTGCGTTCACGTCATCATCGTAATCTGGGTCTGTATATAAGATCTGACCACTCGTTGGGTTAGAGGTGTTAGTACTTAATACTACGATCTGACTGAACGATGAGAAAGGCGTACTTTCAGTTACATCAACAAAACCATCGACAGCGGTTGGGTGATCATCTTGAGGGCTAATATTGATTGTGAGTGTGCCCAGATTTGCTGAAGTGACGGTTCCATCATTAACATTAAATGTAAAACTGGTTGAAGCGGTATTGTTCAGTGTGTTCAAGTAACGCAACTGACTAATATTGGCACGTAAAATCGTTTTAGGAAGTTGATCTTTACTGATGAGAGTTTCACTATTACCATCATTGACTTTCAATACACCATTGTTAGGAATACTTGTAATAATGAGACTTGCAATTACGTCACTCTTGTCATCATCGGCAAACATCCGATCAATCACATTCACAGAAAAAGTATACTCAGCGTCTTCAATGGTGTTGATGTTATGATCGACGGATTTTGGATCATCGTTAATACTGTTGACGTTGATAGTCATGGTCGCAATATTTTTTGAGAAATCATTGCCATCAAACACTTTAAATTCTAAAGAGGTGGGATTGATATTATGGAGTGCGGTTTGATAAGAAAGTTTACCAGCATTAATATCGTTAACAGAAATCTCATTACCTGCTGATACTATATTTCCATCTAATCGGAGTTCTCCTTGGTCTGGCAATTGCGTAATCACGATCTTAGTTAGTGCATCACCCTCAGTATCATCAAATTTAAAGTCCGAATAACTTATCGTGAATTGTATGTCTTCATCCACAGTGATAGTACTAGCTTGTGCAGTAGGTTCATCGTTAACGGGCTCAATATCTAAAGTTAACGAGGCATCCGATGACCATAGTTGACCATCTGATACTTGATAAGACAGCGCCTCTGTGCCGAATGCGTTTGTTACAGGCGTATAGGTGAGTTGTCCACTATTGATGTCGCTGTAAGACACTTCTATGTCTTGCTGCGTTATTACACTATTGCTGAGTTTTAATTCACCATTAGCCGAAAGTTGAGTGATTTTTACGTCAGTTAAGTTAGTGCTTTCTTCATCGGAGAAACTAAAGTCATTAATAGTGAACGTATAGGTAGCGTCCTCTTTAAAGGTGACTGTTCTAGAACTTGCCGTTGGTGCGTCATTGACAGGAGTAATGCTGACTGTCAGGGTTTCATTAATAGTTTTACCACTACCGGTGTCATCAACACTGATTGATAGCTGATCCAAACTTTGGCTGCTATTGAGTGCATTAATACCGGCTTGAGTTAACTGGATGTCATTACCACTTAAGACGAAATGAGCATTACTATTGTTGGTCAATCTAATGTTGCTTGAGTCATTTTCGCCTTTGTCATCTATAGAGAAATTAGCAAAGGTATAAGGCGCAGTGACGTTTACATCGTCTTCTACTACAGGATTAGGTTGATCAATGTTGATACTCAGGTCGTCTTCAACATTGTCAATGTTTACCGTAAATTTGTAGGATGCCGCACTGTCATCTTCACCATCATTTAGTTTAAATTCAAAAGTAGAATAGTTAGCACCAAATTCATCACTGGCAAATACGAATTTCAACTCGCCATTAGTTAATTGAGCTAGCGTTACAGTTAAAGGAGAAGTCAAGCTTGTTATCAGTGAACCATTTAGTTCAAGATTTCCTTCACTAGGTAGCTTTGTAATAATAATGTTTTCAAGTGAGTCTCCGGTGTCGTCATCGCTAAAGGTGAAATTCGATTTTGCAAACGTAAATGGAGAAGTATCTTCATTAATCGTAGTGCTGTCATCTTGCCCTGTTGGCGCATCATTAGTGTTATCGACGGTTAAAGCCCATGATATATTGTCACTCTTATCACCATCAGTAACGCTCAGAGTCATATTGTAAGTGCCAACATACGAATTATCTGGCTTACCAATAACTTGTTGGTTGGTATCATCCCATTTTAGCCAATTTGCCCCTGTCAAGGTCACTGTTAATTGCGCTTGGGTATTATCAACATCGCTAATTTGAGGTTGATAGACATAGTCGGTGTCTTCATTAACGTTACTCAGGGGCGTGGTATTGGTGATGACTGGTGCATCATTGTTTGGTGTTATGGTAATGCTCATTTGTGCTGTTGCGGAGCTATTTTGACCATCACTTACACTAAACTCGAACATCCCTTGATCGTTAGTGTCTTTGACTGGTTGATAAGTAAAGTCGCCATTCGTGATTTCCGTTGCCGTCACTGTGGAATTCTGAGCGGACATCGGAGTTGTCCTTAATAAGAGTTGACCACGGTTAGGATTTGGGAAATTGATGATGTTGATAGACGAGAGTGTATCGCTAGTATCCTGATCGGTGAAGCCGAAGTGACCTTGTATGAATGGTAGGCTACTATCTTCAGGTGTGCTCAGCGAATTGTCGGCAGCAACCGGTATAAATTTATTGAGATCAAAACTGTCCCATACACCATCATTATCGTTATCCAGTGTGACGGAGGTTAGCGCATTAGCAAGCGTTCGGATATCGCTCTCTGCGAGTGCGGTCGGATAGGCGGCAAATGCATAAATGCCATCCATACTATCAAGTTGTGCGATATTACTTGCACCTGTCGAGTCCTTAGCAAAGAGGCCTATCGGAGTAGAGGCGCTTCTTATAGCACTTAGCTGAGCCGACTGTGCGGTAGCGGCGACTTGGCCGTTGATATAAATCGTGTAACTGTCTGAACTTTGCTCATAAACATACACTAAGTGAGCGATATCGCCATAAGGTGAAGCATCGTCAAACACATTGGTGAGATTAACACTTCCGGAATTGTTGAGCACTACACCAAGTTTGCTCAATTCACTATTTTCAAACGTCAACGACGTCGCATTATCTGTGTCCGAAGTATCATGGTGTCCAAGCAAGGTAACATCAGCAAAATTATCACTGGTTATTTGTACAATAAACTCGTAACTGGCTTGATCGCTTGGCAATGCGGAAAGGTCAACTGTTTTCGCTTTATTTGGATAGACATAGTTATCGTATCCTGCGATAGGTTGGGTCAAAGTCACTGTAGGGTTTAAATTAGAAGACTCAACCGACCATATTTGATTAATCCACGATGCCATTGCATTTGGACTGACTTTGACTTGATCCCAAAGAACAGCCACACGACTGCCATTATCATCGGTGAGTAAATGACTATCGTCATTTGAAACAGCATCAAATCCAAGGGTAGTTTCGAATTGATCGTTCAATACGTCTGAGTCTGTTTGAGAATAACTGTTGTTATCATCGCTATCTTCTGTAACTACCAGACCATCACTGTCTTTATCAAGATCAAAGACATCCCAGATACCGTTTTTATTGACATCTTTAATGGCAGCTAAGATTGTGTCTGCTCGTGATTGAATGGTTTGCTCTGACCAAATAGAGTCATGATGTTGAATATGGGTGACCATATTTTTTTTAACCCAATTCAGCATCGTGTAATTTTGCAGTAAGCCACTTAGTATCCCTTGAGGGAATATACCTATTTTGGTGTTACTAGAATTGAAAGCTGTAAAGCTACTGTCCTGTACCTGTCCAACTTCATTGCCGTTTATGAACAAGGTAAAGGTCTGTGACGTACCATCGAACGTTAAAACTAGGTGGAAATATTGTCGGCTAGGGAATAACGTTGATTGGTTATCGGTAGCTGTAAAGAAATGGGCGCTGCTTGTTTGCGTAGTTTCATTACGGTCACCTTGACCATCGCTACGTATTGCAAATTGTTTTTTTCCCTCGGATGCAAAACGTAGAGACATATTGCCCGATTGGATCAAAATACCTTCAGTGAGAACTGGGTAACTTGCTTCGTTACTAAAGTCAAGGTAGGCAACTAACTCGTAGGTGGCATTACTTGAAATTGTATCCCAATTTTCGCTATAAGTTGGATTTACGGAAATATTACTGAGGGTTCTTGGACCTGAACTTGCTTTCTCTGCGAGTTGCCCGTTAATGAAGTAACCAATTGCTCGATTACGTTTCACGGCATCAGAAGTATCGGTAATTTGTTGCCAGATATCAGCGATACGGTTGCCATTACGATCACTTAATATTGCATTGGTGTCATCATTTAACGGGTCAAAGCCATTTAAGACCGTTTCCATTTTATCGTTAAGACCATCTTGGTCATAGTCTGTCCATGGATTGGTATCGTCTAAATCATCAACAAAAACCACGCTATCATTATCAAAATCTATATTATCAATGGAGGTTTGCAGAGCCCCAATCGTGTCATTTTTGTCAATAGTGAGGCGATTAACCTCACTGATCACATCGCTAACATCTTTGCTAATCCCGATGTTTTGATAATCTGATGCATAAGGACCGTTGGCATTATTTCCTGAGAAATAAGTCACAATGTTAACGGCGCTGGTGATCTTTTGCTCCGAATTCAAAGTTTGTTCGCGTAGCCAGTTATTTAGCTGACTGATTTCATTACTCGTTAGATTAGCAAAACCAACATCACGATAGGTGGAGGGCTGTGGCGTTGAGCCGGTATTGTTTGCATAGTCGATTAAAGCTTGCAAACTGTTGTAATTGTTGAAAATGGCTTGCACTTCAGCCAACGTTTGTTTCGATGAACTTTCGAGTTCTTGTACAATGTCACTGAGCTGAGCCGGAACGATGGACGATGTACCGGTAATGCCAGCTAAAGCGTATTGTGCTAATGGCGGTGTTGCTCCTGCAACGCGGATACCATTGCTGAAGTTGATGATTTCAATCATAGCTGCAATATTTTCAGCATTGATAAGTTGAGCCGCATTTAACCAAGCATTAAATGCAGTGGTATTATTCAAATCTTGGTTGATGCCGATAATAGCATAATCACCCAACTCAGGTTGAACGGCTGTAATTGGCGCAGTGGCTAACGCATACTCATAAATGGCGTCATAACTTTTTATTAGACCAACCGTGGATGTGTAATCCGACGGATTGGTATTTCTCAATAATTTATTGAGTTCGTTCAATTGATTGCTAACGATATCAGTTGTACTGATCACGTTGTAATCGGTGTCATTCGGTTCAGTAACCGTATTGGTGGCATCCGTGCGATAGGCATTAATGGCTTGCCATTGCTCAATATAACTGAGCTCAATCCACTGTACGCCAGAAATGACATTACTATGTGCGGAACTGACAGTTGATGACGATGTACCAGAGTCTTTGTCGTAAGCATTCACGCCTAGCGAGCTGAATTCGGTCTCTATTGCATCGGCAATCACTTTTGGCCAGATATGCTTTTGCTCGGCATTTACTGCGTTTCGATCATGGGTGATGAAGATCTCTTGTACCGATTGACCGGCAATTTGAACCTTGGCTGAGAAGAGATAATCGTAAGTGACTGATGGTAAGGTTTGGTCTATGTCAGGCAGCAGTACATAATAGCTATTCAGATGGAATAGCGTGTCATCGTCATCAAAGTAAGCAGGTTGGCCATCTTTATCGTTATCAGGTTGTGCATTTAATGCCGCTGAGAGTGTTATAGCATTATTAATGCTGAGATTACTCCACTCATTTTGTAAAAACGTATTGACCTTAGTTGTACCGTTGTTGCTACCGACAAAGTAACCATTTGTGTTCGTCACTAACCCGGCACCAATATAATGGTCATGAACAGGTGACTGCGCGAGACTGTGATTCGGATTATTGCTATCTGCAAAGGCAGCAATGTTTTCGTAGAAACCAAGCACAACCACCGTTGCTACGCTGGCACTATTGCTTCGATTTGTGTCATCTGTGATTGTGAAAGTGATGTCTCGATTATTTACCCCGAGCGCAGTGCCAGTATGCTGATAAGTCAATGCTCGTAGTGCGTTTTGGTAATCAGTGATCGAGCCTAGGCCTGTCACGCTCAATGTGCCCGCTGTTTGATCATAGCTTTGCGTAAGATTATTTGGCAAAGAAGATGATGGAATAGCTAACCGCTCATCACTGCTTACACCTTGTATCGTGACGGTGGCGCTTTGGATGTCGGAACCATCAACATCAATAATGGTGAGGTTACTGTCAACGACGATTGGACTGTCGTTTTCAACAAAAGCTTGGCTCGGAGAATTAACTGTTAACTGCGGATCATCATCAGTAGACAGAATGTTTAATGTAGCTGTATATTCTACACTGTCGTCGATCCCATCATTGACTTTAAACTTGAAGGCAGTATATGGGCTCCCGTTAACATCGCTGTTGAAGTGGAAACTGAAATCACCACTGCGTAATTGCGTCTCACTGATCGTTTGAGGGAGAGCACTATTACCAATTGTTGAGTTGCTCAGTTTCAGTTCCCCTAAATTAGGGAGCTGCGTGACAACAATACCTGCTAAGGTGTCACCGTCAATGTCATCAAAAACATCATCCCAAAGAGTGAAGTCGAGTGTTGCAGGGCTAGAGTCTTCATTAACATCAAACGCAACGTCTTGACCTTCTGGCGCATCATTGACCGGATTGATATTA
>NZ_JBQKUM010000081.1:0-20397 GCF_054968605.1 Pseudoalteromonas sp. G5_S1_14_S5
GCCAAATGGCAGATCAGGATCTGGCACCGCAGAGAGCAATAGCTTGGTGTATGGGTGTTGAGGATTGGTCAAGATCGACTGAGTGGCTCCCCATTCGACGATCTGTCCTTTGTACATAACTGCTGTCTCTTCTGCGATGTAATGTGCGGTTGGTAGATCATGGGTTATGTACAAAAAGTCAATCCCGAGTTCTTTCTTCATTCGTTGCATGAGGCTGAGCACACCAAGTCGAATCGAAACATCCAACAGGAGGTAGGTTCTTCGGCAAGAATAACCTCAACGCCAACAGCCATTGCTCTTGCTAGGTCCCCCTTTCGTCTTTGGCCCCCACTGAGCTCGTGAGGGTACTTAGCCAGTGTTTCAATTGGTAACTCCACCAGCATTAATAACTCTTCCAGGCGCTCTGTTAGCGCTTGTTTATTGGCGACTTGCTGATGAATCTTGAGAGGGCGTGTTAAATGGTGCTCTGTAGTATGTGTCGATTCAACGAGCCAAACGGGTCTTGGAACACCATTTGCACTTGGCTGCGGTAGTCCAAGATGTCTCTGCGGTTGTTAAGGGTTGAGATGTCTTTGCCAAATCCGCCACCAACGGTGAACTCTTTAACGAGGTTTTTTACTTGCTTAATTGATTGTGACATTAAGGCTCCTAGCACGCTATGGCGTGAGCATGTTCGTGAATATTAGGGAAGGAACTCCACAGCTTTTGGGTGTGGGAGTGCTGAGGGTTATTGCGAATCTCATAGGCTTGTTTGACTTCAACCAACTTGCCATGACGCATAATGGTAATGCGGTCACACAGCTGGCTCATCAGGGCCAAATCGTGGGTGATAAAGAAGATAGAGAAGCCGAACTCTTCTCTAAGATGTTGTATCTGTTGCAATATTTCTCGTTGAACGACGACATCCAAAGCCGTAGTTGGCTCATCCATGATGATCAGTTTGGGATTGAGCGCGAGAGCAATCGCAATCACTAATCGTTGACGCATACCGCCACTAAATTGATGAGGGTATTCGGTCAGGCGATGGCGAGGAATATTCACCAGATCGAGCTGCTTTTCTGCGCGGTCCTTGGCTTGTTCATCACTCATTCCTTTGTGGTGGCGTAGTACGTCAGCAAATTGTTCTTCGATAGTTAATACAGGGTTGAGTGAGTTCATGGCACTCTGGAACACCATGGCGATCTCACTCCAGCGCAATGTATTAAGCTGGCTGTCAGATATTCTCAGTAGGTCTTGCCCGTCAAAAAGTATTTGACCGCCAGAGATAAATGCGGGCGGCTTGTGAAGTCGGTTAATAGCATATGCGATGGTGCTCTTGCCACAACCCGATTCGCCAGCCAGACCAAAGATTTCTCCTTGCCCTATGCTAAAGCTGACGGACTTTACCGCGTTGAAGTCTCCGTCATCGGTGATGTAGTCGACACATAGGTTCTTCACTTCGAGAAGAGGTGTATCTGGATTTTCCATAGACATGATAGATACTTAGTTGTGATATTGATAATTATTATCGCTAATATGTGTTGGATTTAGTGAGATCGATCAGTACAAAAACAATGAAGTGCCTCGAAATTTATCTTGGAATATTTCAGGAATTTTCAGTGGGAAACGCGAAGTCTAAGGGAGGAAAGTGAGATTCGGATCAAACCACATTCCTTATGGGGAATCTTTTAAACGTAATTGCAGAAAATGGCTTTGGCAAAGTTTAAATGAGCTAATTGTTAATTAGATTTATGAAGCGTCGGAATCATCACATTTCAGTGCAGAATTTCTTAACAAGCGAAATAGCATTTGCTACAGATTACCTGTCCATTACATGGTGCTTTTCGGAGGAAAACATGTCCATTAATTCTATCAACCATGATGAAATGACAAACATTGCAAATAAGTGGGATGCTGAAGAAGAAGTATCTTTCAAACCAGAAAAGAAAATGAAGTCCGCTGAAGCTCGTCGTCGTATCGAGGCTCTAAGAGAAATTAGAGAAAGCGGTTTGAGTCTGGAAGAAGCGAGGGAGCTAGGTCTTATTCACTAATATCCCCGATTGCATGTAATAGGGTGGCTCAAGGCCACCCTTTGATTTATAAGCACTTTATTCATTTCTCATTTGATTCTCATCTGTAATTTTACCTTCTGAGCACAAAGTTCACTTATACAAATTCTCTCGGCAGCTTCTACTTTTCGTTTAAAAGCAGGCTGACGGCATACTCTTTAACTAAGTTGTTTGACAGCAATATGTGACGCCACTAATTTTAAAGGCAAAGCAAAAATATGCTATGTCGTTGGTAGGGAGAAGGCTATGTCGAATTCTGTGGCTCAAGCTGAAGAAGTGTTGTTTTATGAACCAGAAGATCCGAATGGATACCTTTCAAATTTTGCCGTTTGCCCGATCAAGGTGGATGGGCAAGTGTGGGCAACCAGTGAGCACTATTATCAGGCAATGAAGTTTTCTTCACCGTCGCTGAGAAACATGATTCTTGAAGCCTGCACACCTGCTGAAGCATTCTCATTAAGCCGACAATACGAAGAGCAGGTTCGAGAGGACTGGTACGATATTCGTGTAGAGGTGATGCGATTCATTGTGACCGAGAAATTCACACAGAACCCGCAGTTTGCTTTGTTTTTAACGAGCACGGGTGATTCGGTGATCAAAGAGCACTCTCATAAAGACCATTTTTGGGGAGATGGGGGAGACGGAACCGGTGAGAATCACTTAGGGAAAATTTTGATGGCAGTGCGCCAACAACTTCGTAGTCAGCAACTGCATTTGATCGCATCACATTAAGTACACATTAAAAAAGCCGCTCTGGTTAGTTTGTACGCTAAAAACAGGCGGCCTTTTGTATTTACGTTGTTCCGGTATCCGAAGTCGCTAGAGTGCGCTAACGAGCCATAGAATAACGTTAGAACTATAAGTAACTTTGGACGATGTTATCAAGCTGTCCATCGTCTTTCATTTGGTCTAAACGTTGGTTAATAAAAGTCTCGAGCTTGGGATCCATTTCTGGGTCGAAAGCCAAATGAATTGGGTAGTTATTGATGACTGAACCGAAGTCCTGCATTTGGTAATCATCGATATTGAGCTTCTTATCGTTTAGGTTGTATTTGATTCGTGATTCCATTTCTACAAATACCGTATCACCAGGTGCACGGTTAATAATGCGGAATGCAGCCGTATAATCTTTTACACGGATCTCATTGAGCTTACCTTGCTTGATGTACGGCTCTAAGTTTGGATATTCAAATCCCACTAGCAATACCACTGCCTTCCCATCTAAATCGCTAATGGTATTGAACTCGAACGGCTTTTTACCGCTACTCAGCAATACGTGTTTTACATTGTAAATTGGCTCTTCAGATAGGTTTACTGATTGGATGTTTCCCCAGCTAGGACTGCCGTAGGTAACCCAATTTGGGTTCTCTCTCGCATCTAGCTTGTCAATCATTCGATTAAAAGGGTAGGTGTGGTAGTTAATCTCGTACTGGCTATCGTTAAACACGGCTTCAACAATATCAGAAACGATTCCTCTGTGGGATGACCCGTCAGTTTCGATCTGAAAAGGTTGCGCTTGGCTCGCAATAATGTAGTAGTGAAGAGGCTCGCTTGAGAAAGCATAACTACTTGAAAAAAAAGTGACTATGGATGCAACGATAAGATGTTTTTTCATAACCTTCCCTAGTTATTTGATGAATGACTACTACTATACTAGTTGAGTAATTGTAGTTTACTAAGATAACAACATTGGTAATTTTTATATGGTGAAAAAAGGAAAACGCTATATTGGACTCTCTCGACAGTTAATCGGGGCCATCATTGCCATCAGTACCTTATTCACAGTTATAGTGACAGGTCTGGGGCTGTATGTGGAGTACCAAAATCGAATTTCTTTTATCAGCTCTCAGATCGAACAGGTCCAAGCTGGTTACCTTTCTGGTTTAACGTCAAGCCTATGGGTTGAAGATCGCGCTCAGTTGTTTGTGCAAGCGGAGGGCATTTCTCGTCTCCCTTCGGTCAGTTATCTTCTTATCGAAAGCCCTGACGAAAAAATCATAGAGCTTGGCAGCCCTACAACCGGGCAATCGTATTCTCAGTCATGGGAAATGGTGTATCAAATGGGGGGGAAGGACTTCCCACTTGCCACCCTAACGGTGCAGTCCGATTTAAGTATGATCCTCAATGACTTCGAAGAACGAGTGGTGTTGCTACTTGCTTTTGAAGCCGTGAAAATCTTTTTGCTATCATTGGTCTCTCTGGTCATTGTTTATCGCTTGGTCGTAAAACGCTTAATGGCCATGTCTTCTCAGATAAACGAGCAGCAAGTTGAAGACAATAAACCCCGTTTTTTAACGCCAACCGACTCTACTTATAGAGATGAAATATCGACGTTGGAAAACAGCTACAACCAATCAATTGAACGCATTCGTCAACAGTATCAAGAGTTGATTAAAGCTAAAGAGACGGCTGAAGTTGCAAACCGCAACAAGAGTGAATTTTTGGCTAACATGAGCCACGAAATCCGCACTCCAATGAATGGAATTATCGGACTTTCGTCTATGCTTTCAGAAATGGATATGCCGAAAGAGCAAAAAGAGTACGTCAACATGCTCAACACCTCTTCGTTAACTCTTCTCGACCTTATCAATGACATCTTGGATTATTCGAAAATTGAAGCGGGACGTTTAGAGCTTCAACAAGAGCCGATGAAAATGATGGGCATTGCGGCCGATGTTGAGTCGACGTTCAGAGTGAAAGCCGAGCAAAAAGGGCTTCGATTCCAACTGGCGATAGATCCTAAGGTTCCAACCATGGTGATTGGTGATGGAACGCAGCTCAGACAAGTGCTGAATAACTTAGTGGGTAACGCCATCAAATTTACCAAGCGCGGTCATGTCACGCTTTCTCTTCGCTTAGAGCAAGTGATTGAGCCTGAGCAGAAATTGAGAGTTCGATTTGAAGTGGCCGACAGCGGTATTGGTATCGCAGAAGACAAAAAAAAATCGATATTTGATAAGTTTCAGCAGGCGGATGGCAGTACCACGCGCATATACGGCGGTACCGGTTTGGGCTTGACCATATGCGATAAGATTGTGACCTTAATGGGCAGCAAGCTTCAGCTAACCAGTATTGAAGGCAAGGGCAGTACCTTTTACTTTGTGGCTGACTTTGATCCTTGTTTGGTGGTCGACGAGAGTAATATCGATTTTAATAACGTCTCGGTGTTGTTGGTGGATGATTGCCAACTGAACATGCGCATTACATCGGCACAGCTACAATCGTTTGGTGTGTGCTCTACATGCTGTGAAACCGCAACCCAAGCGTTAGAGCTCGTTTCAGAGTCTGTCGAAAGCGCTTCGCCTTACGACTTAGTGTTGATTGATAAAGTGATGCCTTCCATCGATGGGTTCCAGCTTGCAAGAAACCTGATTGAGCGCTTTGGCAAAGCTTGCCCTAAGCTTGTCATGATCTCTGCTGATCCACGTCAACAAGACGAGATGCATGCTAAGCAAGTGGGTTTTATTGCCTACATTGCTCGCCCGTATCAAGATAACCAACTTAAATGGACCATCAGTGAGGTGTTAGCGAGAACAGCGAAAACCGAGACCTTTACCTATCCAAATCGAGGGGAGGTGGCGTTTAAGGACAATGAGCCTGTACCAACCACTAAATCAGCGGTGGTAGTGAAAGAGGGCGTCGAGGCCGAAGAACCTAAGCCTGAAGCTGCATTATTTAGCGGTAAAGTTCTGGTGGTTGAAGACTCTAGAGTCAACCAGCAGGTTGCCAAGATGATACTTAAGAAGCTTGGCTTTGAGGTAGACATTGCCGATAACGGTAAAGTGGGAGTCGATAAGTTTAAGCATAATGAGTATCAGATGATCTTCATGGATTGTCAGATGCCAGTGCTCGATGGATTTGAAGCGACGAAACAGATTAGAGCACTTGAAGAAGGGACGTCGAAACATATTCCTATTGTGGCGCTGACAGCCAACGTAGTGCTGAAAGATAAGCACTTATGCTTTGATGTGGGTATGGATGAGTTTCTACCTAAGCCTGTTAATCAAGGTACACTGAGAGAAGTCGTAGCGAGTTTTTTGTCTGATAAGAACAAGCTTACAGGAGAAAGTGTGCAGGGGATTATTTAACCTGCGCGCCCTTAAACCTCATAGTAAAAACTAAAACTCCGACCTAGTCAGTCGGAGTTTTTGTATATGTGGGGATACCCATCTTAACGGATGCGGCACTAGCCAATGTTATCAATGTGGATCACTACTGAGTCTGGTCGCCAGTATTCCAATTCACAGTCCATTAGCTCACCATCTTGCTTGTAGTTCACACGGCAGATCTTAAGCACCGGTTGACCCTCAGCCAAATTTAGCGCCTTAGCGACATAGGCTGGGGCTGAAGTGGGAATGACATCAAAGCGTGAACGTTTGGTCTCATAGCCGTATTTTTTTCGATAGATACCTGTCAGCGACATGGTGAGGTTCTCCGACAATATTTTTTCAAAGAGGGGGGCTTTCAATACGTTTTCAACGAACAGTACCGCTCTGCCATCAATAAAGCGTAATCGCTCAATCACATGTATTGGCGTTATCTGCTCTATCTCTAATGCTTTGGCGTAGTCGCCAGCCGCCATCTCTGTGCGAGTGCTCAGCAGTCGTGTTTCTGCAATGCGATCTTGTTCGCGAATCATTTGATGGAAGTGGTAACGAGACAATGGATTGTAGCGAATACGTTTGGGTGACACATACCAGCCTCGGCGCTCCTCTCGGTATATCAGACCTTCAGTTTCTAACGACACCAATGCATCTTTGAGCGTGATTCGTGTGGTGGAAAACAGTTCGCTGAGCTTTCGTTCGGATGGCAGTTTTTGTCCCTCGGTGAAGATACCCGATTGAAGTTGTTCTCTGATGCTCGCCTTAATTCTACCTAGTTGTGTCCCTGATTGCGCTGTTGCCAATGTTCTCATTGCTGATCTAGTCCATAAGTTCGTGTGCTCAATAAGGTAAACCATGGAGTTAACAGGAATGTGACATTAAACAAGGGCTTACTGTCATATGAGTGAAATATAACTGCCACGAAAATGTACTCTAACTGTCAAATAAGTTGCGCGAAAGCGTCACACTCTGGCGATAGCATACAAAACGAACTTACTGACCTAGTCCAGAGGGATAGAGACAATGAAAACTTTGCTTAGCCGTTCAACTGTATCGCCAGCCAAACTGATTGGCGCAACGCTAATAGCGGCAACACTTTCAATGCCAGCGATGGCGCAGGATACCGATCTTGAGTCACTGATTGAAGCTGCTCAAAAAGAGGGTGCGGTTTACAGTGTGGGCATGCCAGATAGTTGGGCAAACTGGAAAGGCACATGGGCTGATCTGAAAGCGAACTACGGTTTGAAGCATCAGGATACTGACATGAGCTCAGCACAAGAGATCTCGAAATTTGAAGCGGAGAAAAGAAACGCAACCGCAGATATCGGTGACGTTGGCTTCGCCTTTGCGCGTGTTGCGGTGAAGAAAGACGTGACTCAGCCATACAAGCCAAGTACTTGGAATGATATTCCGGACTGGGCGAAAGACAAAGATGGTCACTGGGCTCTGGCTTATACGGGCACTATCTCGTTTATCTCAAACAACAACCTTGTTAAAGACGCACCAAAATCTTGGAGTGATCTATTAGAAGGCGATTACAAAGTTACTGTTGGTGATGTAGGTGTCGCAGCACAAGCAAACAACGCGATTCTAGCTGCAGCATTTGCGAATGGTGGTGATGAGTCGAACTTAAAACCGGCGATTAAATTCTTTGGTGAGCTAGCGAAGCAAGGCCGTCTATCTTACACAGATCCAAGCATTGCGAATCTTGAAAAAGGTGAAGTGGAAGTCGCGATCATGTGGGATTTCAATGCACTGAACTACCGCGACAAGATTGACCGTGAGCGCTTCACTGTAAACATCCCACAAGATGGCTCAGTGATCTCTGGTTACACCACTATCATCAACAAATACGCGAAGAACCCGAATGCCGCAAAGTTGGCTCGTGAATACATCTTCAGCGACCAAGGCCAGATCAACCTAGCAGAAGGTTACGCGCGCCCAATCCGAAGCAACGTTACGCTTCCTCAATCAGTACAAGACAAGCTGATCTCGGACGAGCAATACAGCAACGTTCACCCAGTCACTGATTTCTCAGCATGGGAAAAATCAGCACGTCGTCTGCCGCGTCAATGGCAAGAAAGCGTCTTGATTCATCAGCAGTAATCCATATTCAAACAAGCAACAGAGAATAGACCATGAGCAATAAGGTTATCCTTGTTGTTCTAGATGGACTGAATTATCAGGTAGCCCGTGATTGCATGGGCTACCTGAACGGTCTTCTAGAACTGAGCGATCTTCATGAAAAACAGGGCGACTCGCTAAACGTGAGCGCGCAAAAAAACAAGCTTCGCGCCACACTTTACCCAATGCAGTGTGAGCTGCCGTCCATGTCTCGTCCACTGTATGAGTGCATCTTAACCGGTGTTCGCCCCGTTGAGAGTGGCATCGTTAATAACCAAGTTGTGCGTTTGTCGAATCACGAATCGATTTTTAGTTTGGCTAAATCACAGGGCAAAGTAACGGCCGCTGCGGCGTATCACTGGGTGAGTGAACTGTATAACCGAGCGCCATTTGATGCGGTGCGTGATCGCTTTACCAACGACGAAACCATGAACATTCAACATGGCTGTTTTTATCACTGGGACCACTACCCAGATGAAGCCTTGTTCTTGGATGCTGAGCATTTGCGTGTCATTCATCAGCCGGACTTCTTGCTGATTCACCCAATGAACATTGACGACATGGGCCACAAGCACGGGTTGGACTCTCGCCAATACCGTAATAGTGCACGTGGCGCAGATATCTACCTATCGAACTACCTTGAGAAATGGGTGGACGAAGGTTATCAGGTGATCATCACTAGTGACCACGGCATGAATAATGACTTATCACACGGTGGCATTCTGCCTGAAGAGCGTGAAGTGCCATTCTTTGTGATTGGCGATAAGTTCACACACCAAGCCTGTTCAGTGAAACAGACCGATATCTGCGGCAGCGTGTGTCAGCTACTCAACCTTGAACACGATAAATCTTACACTCAGGAAATGTTGGCCCTATGAGCAGCTCTGTAATCATGCCGAGCGATGGCTCTGCCCTTAAACCTCAAACCAAATCTTGGTTCAAACGCTTCAAGCCCGCTTTGTGGTTTGCGCCTTTCGCCCTGTTTTTCTACCTGTTCCAACTGGCTCCTATGGTTTGGGTGTTGATCAACAGCTTCTTCTACGACGATGAGCTTTCTTTAGAAAACTACTCTGAAATCTTCGATTCAGTCTTCATTATGCAGGCCTTTGGCAACAGTTTATGGCTGTCGATTTGGTCGAGTATCTTTGGTTTGGCGATTGCGACCCTGCTCGTTTCTTCACTGCGCCGTGTCGACTCTAAAATCCGCGACGCGGTTATTGCCTTTACTAATATGAGCAGCAACTTCTCGGGTGTCCCTCTGTCGTTCGCCTTTATCATCATCTTAGGCACCAATGGTGCAATTACCTTATTGCTCAAGCAGTACGGATTGCTGGGAGACTTCGACTTGTACGGCAAGTGGGGCTTACTGGCGATTTATATCTACTTCCAGATCCCATTAGCGGTGTTGTTGCTGTATCCAGCGTTTGATGCCCTTAGCGACGACTGGCAAGCCGCCTCAGCGCTGCTTGGTGCGAAAACCTGGCAATACTGGACTAAAGTTGCGCTTCCTGTGTTGTCTCCGGCTTTATTGGGCACCTTCATCATCTTGATTGCTAATGCGATTGGCGCCTATGCAAGCGTGTATGCGTTGACCTCGGGTAACTACAATGTGATTACGATTCGTATCGCGAGCTTGGTATCGGGCGATTTGTTCCTAGAACCTAACCTAGCTGCGGCAATTTCCGTGATTCTGATGGCGATGCTGGCCTTTATCACTGTGATTAACCAATGGCTGATCAGCAAAAGCTATGCAGGGAAGAGAAAGTAATGAACACCGTAAATACTCACTTTCATAAAACCGTGGTCTATTTGATCGTTGGCATCATGATGATCCCGATCTTAGCGACCTTTATTTACTCGATCTCGTCGCGTTGGGGCGCCACGATCTTGCCTGATGGTTTTACTTTGGATTGGTACATCAACCTGCTGACGGATCCTCGCTTCTTACAAGCCTTTGGTCGTTCACTGTTTATCTGTGTAGCGGCGTTGTCATTGAGTGTGGTGTTGATTCTGCCTGCGATTTTCGTAGTGTTTTATTATTTCCCGAAACTCGACAGGGTCATGAATATCCTGATCTTATTGCCGTTCGCTGTGCCGCCAGTGGTGTCTTCGGTAGGCTTGCTTCAGCTGTATGCCGATAGCGAAATCTCACTGATAGGCACGCCGTGGATTTTGATTGGTACTTACTTCACCATCGCGCTGCCATTCATGTATCGCGCGATTGCCAACAGCTTTGATGCAATCAACTTGCACGACTTGATGGATGCGGCTCACCTGCTCGGTGCAAGCACTACCAAAGCGTTCTTGTTGATTATTTTGCCAAACCTTAAAAAAGGCTTAATGGCGTCGCTGTTCTTATCGTTCTCGTTCCTACTAGGCGAGTTCGTGTTTGCCAACATCTTGGTTGGTACACGTTACGAGACACTACAAATCTACCTATACAATATGCGTCAAACCAGCGGTCACTTCACGTCAGCCCTTGTGATGACGTACTTCCTGTTTATTTTCTTACTGACTTGGTTGGCAAGTCGTTTCAGCCAAGGAACCAAATAATGAGCTATGTACATGCGAAAAACCTCACCAAGCGTTTTGGTGACAACACAGTTTTTGAAGACATTGAATTCTCTATCGAGAAGGGGGAATTCATCACGTTGCTTGGCCCAAGTGGCTGCGGGAAATCAACGCTGCTGCGAAGCTTAGCAGGCCTAAATCCGGTCGATGGTGGCGAGATTTGGGTGAATGGTGAAGAGATCACTCACCAAGTGCCGCAAGAGCGTGGCATCGGCATGGTGTTTCAATCTTATGCTTTGTTCCCAAACATGACGGTTGAGGGCAACATTGCGTTTGGCCTTAAAATGAAAAAGCTTGCTGCTGACGAGATAAAGCGCGAAGTCGCGAAAGTGATTGGGCTGGTGGACTTATCGGGCAAAGAGAAGTTCTACCCGCATCAATTATCAGGTGGTCAGCGTCAGCGTGTGGCTTTAGCCAGGGCCTTGGTGGTCAAGCCGCGTATTTTATTGCTTGATGAACCACTTTCAGCGCTGGATGCGAAGATCCGCAAACATCTGCGCCAGCAGATCCGAGATATTCAAAAAGAGATGAACCTAACCACGATCTTCGTGACTCACGATCAAGAAGAAGCGATGATCATGTCTGACCGTATCTTCTTGATGAATAAAGGTGAGATCGTCCAATCCGGTACACCTGAAGAGATCTACACTCAACCAGCTAATGAGTTTGTGGCAGGGTTTATGGGACACTACAACTTGGTTCAAGCGAACAAGGCTAAGCAGCTGTTTAATATTGAAACTGAGTGGAAGGTGGCGATTCGACCTGAATCTATCTACGTTAAAGAGCAAGGTCGACAATATGGCGAACATATCTCTGCGCCGAAAACCGGCACTATTCGTAACCACCAGCTGTTGGGCAACGTGATTCGCTACCAAGTGGATGTTGATGAATGCGAGCTGACGGTCGACCTGCTTAACCGTTCTTCAGAACGACTATTGGCAAATGGCAGCCAACTTGAACTGCTGTTTAACCTTAACGAAATTCAACCTGTGAGAGCCTAAGATGTTCAAACCTTTGTATGTATTCGATATGGATGAAACGCTGATCAATGCCGATGCAGCGATGCTTTGGAATGAATTCTTGGTTGAAAAGGGCATTGCTACAGCACCGAACTTTATTGAAGAAGACCAACGTTTAATGGGCTTATATGCGGAAGGTAGGCTGAACATGGAAGACTACCTTGCGTTTGCTATGGAGCCACTGGCTGACATGCCAACTGAGCAAGTCAGCGCTTTGGTGGAAGAGTGTGTGGAACAGTGTATTTTACCTAAGCAGTTTAAACAGTCGAAAGCATTGATAGATCAGCTTGAGCGTGACTATATCGACATGTTGATCATCTCGGCGAGCGTCACTTTTTTAGTAGAAGCTGTGGGCCGTAAGATTGGTATCGAGAATGCACTCGGTATCGATTTGGTCGAAAATCAAGGCCGTTTTACTTCTCAAATATTAGGTGTGCCGAGCTACAGAGAAGGTAAGGTCACCCGTTTGAATGAGTGGTTAGACAATCAAGAAACTAACTATTCAGACATTCATTTTTATACCGATTCAATCAACGACTTACCTTTGTGTGAACACGCTGATTTTGCGTATTTAGTGAACCCATGCCCGCGTTTGAAAGCACTGGCCGATCAACCGAATTGGTCGATTCTCAACTGGGATTAACGCGAACCCTATATTCGAATTAGCTTCGTTTTAGAACTTATCAAGCCGCTGACTACAGCGGCTTTTTTGCCTCATCAGTCTAATGTTCGACTTATCACCTTAGCTCATAAAAGCTTGTGTGTAACAATTCAATAACATCTCTTGCTTACATGTAAATCAAACCACCACCTTTCAATCCCTTGATAGCGCTCACTTTCTTGTGATTAGAGTTGGTGTGTAACAAATGTTTTACAAATTGACGGGTTTTTAGCGTGATTGTTCATTTCTCTCCATCCATTCCAATCTGTCGGCTTGTGGGCCAAATTTAATTAAGGACAAAAAACAAACAATCATCTCATAAAAAACGTAACACAAGATCGATAGGTACAAGGAGAAAGTTCATGGTGGAGTCATACAACCCGCTTGGCACGGATGGATTCGAGTTTGTTGAATACACAGCTGTCGACCACAAGGGAATTGAGCAACTTAAAGCGCTGTTTGTGTCACTTGGTTTTGCCGAGATCGCTAAGCACCGTTCAAAAGAGGCTTGGCTTTATCGACAAGGTGACATCAACTTTATCGTCAATGAACAACCACACAGCCAAGCTGAAGCGTTCGCTAAAGTTCACGGCCCATCGGTATGTGGCATGGCGTTTCGTGTTAACGATGCAACCACGGCAATGACGCAGGCTTCTACAGGTGGTGGTGAAGAGTACAAGACAGAAATCGGGCCAATGGAGCTGAGCATTCCTGCTATTTACGGTATCGGTGAAAGTTTGCTTTATTTCGTAGACCGTTACGGCAAGCAGAGCATCTATGATGTTGATTTCCGATTCTATGATGATGCGGAAGAGCGCATGGCGAAAGCGGATGTAGGCCTCTACGAGATCGACCACCTTACGCACAACGTGAAACAAGGCAATATGGACCTGTGGTCGGGTTTTTATGAGCGTATCGGTAACTTCCGCGAGATTCGTTACTTTGATATCGAAGGTAAGCTGACAGGCCTTGTGAGCCGCGCAATGACCTCCCCGTGTGGCAAAATCCGTATCCCTATCAATGAGTCTTCCGACGATAAGTCACAAATCGAAGAGTTCATCCGTGAATATAACGGTGAAGGCATCCAACACATCGCACTCGCTACAGACGATATCTACAAAACAGTGAAAACTCTGCGTGATCGCGGCATGGACTTTATGCCAACCCCAGATACCTACTACGAGAAAGTTGATGAGCGCGTTAAAGGCCATGGTGAAGACACTGATCTGCTGCGTGAGCTGCGTGTTCTGATTGATGGTGCACCGACTAAAGACGGTATCTTGCTGCAAATTTTCACACAGACGGTTATTGGACCTGTGTTCTTTGAAATCATTCAGCGTAAAGGCAATGAAGGCTTTGGTGAAGGCAACTTCAAGGCGCTGTTTGAATCGATCGAAGAGGACCAGATTCGTCGAGGAGTATTAGACGATGCATAAATGGATCTCGTTTCCTCATCGGGAGGGGGTGTGCTCTAAACAAGCGCATGCTGATTTCCCCGAAGAGGCTATCTATGAGCGAGAGGCGGGCCGAAGTGGTTTCTTCGGCCCTGCCGCTCACTTCCATCACCAACATGCGCCAACAGGTTGGTCAGAGTGGGAGGGCGACTTACGCCCTCGCGCTTTTGATTTTACGCTGGTAGAAAAAGCCAGTCAGATAACCCCTTGGGCTGTGCCTCATCTTTTGCATAACGCGGACTGCAAAATTCGCGTATGGCGCATGGATGAGAAGATGGATTTCTTGGTACGTAACTCCGATGGCGATGAGCTACTGTTTATTCACCAAGGCAGGGCTGATCTCTATTGCGACTATGGTCATTTAGAGGTGAGTGAAGGGGATTACGTGATGATCCCGCGCTCGACCAATTGGCGCTTGGAGCCAAGTGAACCAATGTTCATCCTGATGATTGAGAACACCGACGCCGCTTATTCCTTGCCAGAGAAGGGCATGGTCGGCAATCACGCGGTGTTTGATCCGGCGGTTCTTGAAATCCCATCGATCAACGATCAATTCCGCGCTCAGTATTCAGAAGCTCAAACTCAAGTGCAGGTGAAACGCCACGAAAAAGTCAGTGTGATCACTTATCCGTTCAATCCTTTAGACGCGGTTGGCTGGCATGGTGATTTGGCCGTGGTGAAAGTGAATTGGCGCGATATCAGACCGCTGATGTCACATCGCTACCACTTGCCACCGTCTGCACATACCACCTTTGTTGGCGCAGGCTTTGTGGTTTGTACCTTTGTGCCACGCCCGATAGAGAGCGACCCTGGTGCGCTGAAAGTGCCGTTCTACCATAACAACGATGATTACGATGAAGTGCTTTTCTATCACGCTGGAGACTTTTTCAGTCGTGACAATATTGAAGCGGGCATGGTGACTTTCCACCCTGCTGGCTTCACTCATGGCCCTCACCCGAAAGCCTTTAAGGCTGGGCAAGCGTATAAGAAAAAGTTTACCGACGAAGTGGCTGTGATGATTGATACCCGTCATGCACTGCAGTTTTCTGATGAGCTCGATAGCGTTGAGAACAAAGAATATGTCTACAGTTGGCAAGAGAAGTAAGGGGCAACAAGGATGAAATTAGCAACCAAGAAAAATGGTACTCGCAATGGTCTATTGATGGTCGTGAGTAGAGATCTAAAACAGTGTGTGCCAGCGACGGATATTTTCCACGCGATGCATCTGACGCCAACAATGCAAGTCGCTCTGGATAACTGGGACAGCGTTGCACCTCAGTTAGAGGAGCTATACAACTCGATCAACACTGGTCATGTAACGGGCAGTGAAGTGTTTGCGCCTCATTATTGTGAATCGCCTCTGCCACGTGCTTATCAATGGGCGGATGGTAGCGCGTATGTAAACCACGTTGAGCTGGTGCGTAAGGCTCGTGGCGCTGAAATGCCAGAAAGCTTCTGGGTTGACCCGCTCATGTATCAAGGTGGCTCAGATTCGTTTATTGGCCCACATGACAATATTGAATTTGCCAGTGACGAGTGGGGTATCGATTTTGAGGGCGAAGTCGCGGTGGTTACCGGAGATGTGCCAATGGGTGCCAGTGCCAAGCAAGCGCATGATTCGATTCGTCTGCTGATGCTAGTGAATGATGTGTCGTTGCGTGGTTTGATTCCTGCTGAGCTCGCTAAGGGCTTTGGTTTCTTCCAGTCTAAACCGTCTTCAGCGTTCTCTCCGGTTGCCGTTACGCCTGATGAGCTCGGTGAACAGTGGAAAGGCAGTAAGGTGCACCTGCCACTGACTTCAACCTACAACGACACGCCTTTTGGCTGCCCGAATGCAGGCGTGGACATGACCTTCAATTTTGCGGAGCTGATTGTCCATGCTGCGAAAACTCGTCCACTGTCGGCAGGGGCAATCATTGGCTCTGGCACGGTATCGAACAAACAAGGCACTGACCACGGCACCTCAATTGAGGAAGGTGGTGTAGGCTACTCGTGCATTGCTGAAGTACGCATGATAGAGACGATTCGTGATGGTAAGCCGTCGACTCAATTCATGTCGTTTGGTGACTCGATTAAGCTTGAGATGTTTGATGAGGCTGGTGACTCGATCTTTGGCGCGATTGACCAAAAAGTCAGTCAATATCGACAGTCATAAATAAGCTATCGAGAGGCACGATATGAACAAGAAGATCACGCTCTATGGTTATTGGCGCTCTTCGGCAGCCTATCGAGTGCGTATTGGGTTGAATCTAAAGCAACTTAGCTATGAGTCGAAATCGGTGCATTTAGTGCGTAATGGTGGCGAGCAGCATGATCCACAATATCGTGATCTCAATGCCAGTGAATTAGTGCCTGTGCTGGTGGATGGTGACGTTCAACTCAATCAGTCGCTGACGATCTTGCAATACTTGGACGAAAGCTATTTGTGTGAGAGCAGCCCAGACACCTTGTTGATCCCTGAGCAAAAACCACTGCGTTACCAAGCGTTGGCGATGGCTCAGGATATTGCGATGGAGATTCACCCTCTGAACAATCTGCGTGTGCTGCAGTATTTGGAGAGAGAATTATCGTGCGAACAAGAGGCGAAAATGGATTGGCTTCATTATTGGATGAGCCAGGGTTTCCATGCTTTAGAAGAGAAGTTGGCTAAACACAGAAAAGCGCACGGTGACTCAGTGTATAGCCTCACGGATTCACCCTGTATCGTCGATGTTTGCTTAGTGCCGCAAGTTTACAATGCGCTGCGCTTTGATCTTGATATGGCGCCTTATCCGCTGATTAACTCGATTGTTGCAGCGTGTAACCAGTTACCTGCGTTCATTGATGCGATGCCAGAGAATCAGGCGGATGCGAACGTATAGCTCAGATTAAGCCCCATGGCTGTTAAGAGTAGAAAGCCCTCCACGATGTTCACTCGTGGAGGGCTTTTTTGTTTCAAGTTTAAAGCGAAATCACACGCTTGATCTCATCGAGCACATCCGCATTGGTTATCGCACCGATGTTCTCAACGGGTTTGCCATTCACGACCTGCTTCACCGCTAACTCCACCAGTTTTCCTGAGCGTGTTTTTGGCACGTCGCTGATTGTAAAAATTTGGCTCGGTACATGCCTTGGTGAACAAGATAATTTAAGCTTGTGCTTAATGGCGGCCAATAGCGTTTCATTGAGAACCACACCTTGCTGCAGTTGAACGAACAACCAGATCTGCTCATTGCGGTCGACATCTTTACCGACGGCGATGGAGTCTATGATGCCCTCAATGGTGTTCACTTGTTGGTATATCTCAGCAGTACCAATACGAACACCTCCAGGGTTGAGCGTGGTGTCGCCTCGCCCGTAGAACAGATAACCGCCATGCACGCTCTGTGCGACTTCGTCTCCGTGATGCCATACATTTTCGAACCTGTCCCAATAAGTGCTGTGATAGCGCTCTCCGGTGTCATTCCAGAAGCCAACTGGGAAGTTTGGGAGGGAATTGGTACACACCAGTTCACCACGTTCGTGATCGACTTTATGACCCGTTGAATTGAATACCTTGATGTTGACGCCAAGCCCTGCCTGTTGGCACTCACCGCGATACACTGGTGATATAGGGTTACCTAACACAAAACAGCCACAGATATCGGTGCCGCCAGAAATAGACGCCAAATGCAGATCTTGTTTGATGTGTTTGTAAACGTAATCAAATTGATCTGGGTAAAGTACAGACCCCGTTGAGCACAGCGTTCTTAAATGAGGTAGAGAGTGACTGTCGATAGGCGAGATCTCTGCCTTCTCAATCGCTTCTAGATACTTGGCAGATGTACCAAACAGCGACACATCGGTGCGTTGTGCTAAGTCCCACAGTACATTGGGTTGCGGGTAAACAGGGCTGCCATCAAAGATCACCAAACAAGCACCGCTGGCAAGTGCAGAAACGTGCCAGTTCCACATCATCCAACCACATGTGGTGTAGTAGAAAACGCGATCTTTCGGCTTAACATCGCTGTGCAGTTGATGCTCTTTTAGGTGGTTGATGATGGTGCCGCCAACAGAGTGCACTATGCACTTTGGCTTACCTGTGGTTCCAGAAGAGTAGAGCACAAACAGCGGATCATTGAAGCCGATACGCACAAATCGAACAGGTTGTGGCTGGTAATGATTGATGATGTTGTGCCAGCTTTGTAGCGACACATCATGCTCAAAATCATTCTTTTTTAAATAGCCGATCTGACACACTTGTTTTAGCTCATTGAGGTGCTCAATGATGGCGCTGTTCTTGTCTGCTATATCAAATGTTTTACCATTGAAAGTGTAACCATCGCAGGTGAATAGCATCTTGGGTTTCACTTGGCCAAACCGCTCAATGACACTCTCAACGCCAAAATCAGGTGAGGTTGACGTCCAAATGGCTCCTAAGCTGGTGGTCGCGAGCATGGCTATCACAGTTTGTGGCAGGTAGGGCGTATACGCAGCAACCACATCCCCTCGCCCCACGCCGCTATCAACAAGCCATTGCTGAACGTTGGACACAGCTTCACATAGGGCTTTCCATGTGTAGCTCTGTTGCTCACCACGTTCGTTCTCAAACCACATCGCGTGCTCGTCAGGCATGGTTTTCGCCAAGCGCAACAAGTTCTCGGCATAGTTTACTTGCGCATTCGGAAACCAAACCGCATCACGATTCGATTTAGGCTGCTGCCATCGGCTCTCACCTTGAGTTTGAATTTCACTTCCTTGCGAGCCAACCACTCCACAAAACTGCCACACGTTCTTCCAAAATGACGCCGGTTGATCCACTGACCACTGATGGAGATCGGCGTAGCTTTGTATACCTCTATCTAGATGTAATTCAGACAGATCAAGGTTGTCGATAAATCGGGTTAAGTTGGCATCAGCGATACGCTGCTCACTTGGCTGCCAAACTGACTTGTTGCTTTCGTACATTCCTTTACCTTTAACAAAAACTTAACGATTTCAGTCTGGTATGAAGGTTTTACAAAGTCAAAAGATCAGTGAAATAAGGCTTCGATATATTTATGTAAATAAAATGTTACATAAAGGGGTGTTTCGAAAAATAGTGTAAATTTGGCGCTTACAATGAGTGGGGATAGGCTTAAAGGGAGACATTCGAAAGGAGGTACGTAATGACTCAATATCATTCTAAGCCCGTGAGCCAAGAGGGATGGGTTGAGTGGAGCCTCGAAGAAGACGCCATTTGGCACGACTTGGTGAAAAGGCAACTGGACGTCATTGATGATCGCGCATGTGAAGCCTATCTGTATGGATTGACGCTGCTTGATCTGCCATTAGACAGAGTTCCTCAACTCCCTGAGATAAACAAAGTTCTAAAGGAAACAACAGGTTGGCAAGTACAGCCAGTACCTGCGTTGATAGATTTCGACCGTTTCTTTGATTTGCTCGCCAATAAGCGATTCCCTGTAGCAACATTTTTGAGAACGCGAGAAGAGTTTGATTACCTACAAGAACCAGATTTTTTCCATGAGATTTTTGGTCACTGTGCCATGCTCACTAACCCTGATTTTGCCGCTTTCACTGAGCAATATGGAAAGCTAGGCCAAGCCGCCACCTCTAAACAGCGAGGTTATCTTGCCCGTTTGTATTGGTTTACGGTTGAGTTCGGATTAGTAAAAGAGGGCGATAAATTGAAAATCTACGGTGGCGGCATTCTCTCTTCTCCAGCAGAAACCAATTATGCGCTGGAAGGGGACTTGGCCGTTCGTGAGCGTTTTGATTTACAAACGGTGCTAAGAACCCCTTATCGCATCGACATCATGCAACCGAAATATTATGTGATTAATGACTTGGCTGAGCTATTTCAAATCAGCCAAGAAAACCTGTTACAACAAGCTGATCTCGCGATTGAGGCGGGGTTACTACCACCACTTTTTGAACCCAAGGAACCGACACATGTTGAATGAATTAAAATGCGAAGCCTGCAGCATCGATGCGATTGCCCTGACTAAAGATGAACAACAGTCGCTATTGTTGGAGTTGTCTGATTGGCAAATCATCGAAAGAGACAGCATCCCGCAGCTTGAAAAGGTATACAAGTTTAAGAACTACAAACAAGCATGGGCATTCAGCAATAAAGTATCTGAGTTAGCTGAAGAAGAGTTCCATCACCCTTCTATCTTATTGGAGTGGGGTAAAGTCACCGTCACTTGGTGGAGCCATTCAATCAAAGGCCTACACAAAAACGACTTCATCTGTGCTTCACGCTGCGATGTGTTTGCGGTGAGTGAATAGTCATTCTGGGCTGGAGAGGTGCTTCTCCAGCCTCAATGATTTGAATATCTCATTATTCGGCTCATTTGGTGAGTCGAATAAGTGCTACTTTCTCATCAAGGGGCATAAGTTCTCTTAAACTAGCTTGACCTACATCAGCACTTGCTTGGTTTCTTGTCCCATAAATCC
>NZ_JBQKUM010000082.1:0-20349 GCF_054968605.1 Pseudoalteromonas sp. G5_S1_14_S5
TTTAATGGGTAACTTGCGTTCAGGTTAGTTTAATTAACCCGCAGCAGCCTGCATGATTAGGCCACAGATGTAAGCACCGTATGTACCTAATGCGTAACCGAGTACCGCCATCAAGATACCTACTGGAGCCAATGCTGGGTGGAATGCTGCTGCAACCACAGGAGCCGATGCTGCACCACCAACGTTAGCTTGGCTACCTACTGCCATGAAGAACAGTGGTGCACGAATGATTTTCGCCATCGCAATCATGAGTAGGGCATGGATAGTTAGCCATGTGATACCAATGAAGAAGTAACCTGGGTTGTCAAAGATTGCTGTAACGTCCATTTGCATACCGATGGTAGCAACTAGGATATAAATGAACGCTGAACCAATTTTCGATGCGCCACTGTGCTCTAGGCTACGTGTCGATTTGAAGCACGAAGCGATCAAGGCGAACGTTGTAACCATAACGATTAGCCAGAAGAAGCCAGATGTTAGGCTGTATTTTGCTAGTTCTGGAGCATTCGTTGAGATCCATGGTGCGATTAGGTCACTGAAGAAGTGAGCAAGGCCTGTTAGACCAAAGGCAATCCCAGCGATCTTCATGAGATCGGTTGTTGTTGTCGGGCGAGCGTTTTCTTCTTGGTATTTCGATACCGTTTCTTTCAGCTCTTCGATTGAAGAAGTGTCTGCTTTTAGCCATGCGTCAATTTTCTTCTGACGACCAGCCATAATCAGTAGCACTGCCATCCAGATGTTTGCACAGATAACGTCAACCGTAATCATTGCTGAGAACAGTTTATCATTTACCTCGAACACTTCTTTCATCGCAGCTTGGTTTGCACCGCCACCAATCCAAGAACCTGCAACTGTCGTTAGGCCGCGCCACACGTCACCAGAGACAAGGTCAGGGTTTACTTGGTCGATGATTACAATCGCCAGAGGACCACCAATGATAATACCAACGGTACCGGTCAGGAACATGATGACGGCTTTTGAGCCAAGACCAAAGATCTTACGAAGGTCCGCTGAAATGATCAGTAGAACCAGTGCCGCTGGTAGTAGGTAGCGGCTTGCTACGAAGTATAGTTTTGAGTTTGACGCATCGATGATACCAAAGCTGTTCAACAATGAAGGAACAAAGTAGCAGAGCAATAGGCCAGGGATGAATGAATAGAATTTTTTCAGTGCGCTGTTTTGGCTACTTTCCGTGATAAATACACCGCCAAGAATAACAGCTAACATGCCCATAATTACGGCATCATTAGTGATCATTATTATATCTCCTTTAAGGTGAGCGCATAGGTCTCACTTTTTTGATGGCAGGACTATACCGATAACTTCAATTCGTTACAAATTGTAACGATAGACACCTGTTGAAATATTTATGTTAATTAGATTGGCTTTAATTTGTGAATTAGACGATTCAGGTATTGATTTTGTGTATGTTTTTGTGAAAGTTAGTAAGGTCAACTTTGATATATGCAATGGTTTTCAACGCCCTGAAACTGGTTGTCGGAATTTTAGCTGAGTTCAATATGGTTAAAATAAGTGCATATAAACCATATTTTTACCAAGGTTTATTTATGGTGGGTATGTTTCAAAAATGTAAAAAGTGAATTCATTTTTGAAGAGTGGGACTAGATTAAAAATTATAAACTGATCACATTAATTGCGATTATTATCCGCCTAGATGTCAATAAATAGCTCTTGTTTACGGTATTTAGATGCCATACAAAAAGAAAAAGCGACTAAATAGCCGCTTTTAGCTAGGTTTAAGAATCGATGTCTATGATTCCTCTTCCTCAAAACCGTCTGCATAACCTTTTGGAGGTAGTGTCCTACCACGCTCTGAGCGAGAGTGCTTATCGGAGCGGCCTTTCTTCATATCTTCTTTCATTGCTTCTTCGAGGTGAATAAATATCTGTCGATAGTTGTTGTCGTACCTTGGATTGTCTTCTGCTTCCGACCAAGCTTTGAATAGCTTTTCAGACTTACGGCTTTCAACACGTTGATAGGTTGATTTCTGTTGCTCTACAAAGAATGGATGATGACCCAACGAGCGTAAAGCTTGTGCGCCCATTTCTAGTGCTGAGTGGTAGGTTTCTGATTCGACGAAATCAGCGCCAGCTTCTCTCAAGCGGTAGCTATGACCACGGTCGAACGCACGAGCCAAGATTTTTACTTTAGGATAGGTGTGCTTTACGTATTTGACCAACTCTACGCTAGAGTCTTGATTATCGATGGCCACAACAAGCATTGCTGCTTCTTCGATACCTGCAGTGTGCAATAGGTCGTGACGAGTCGCATCACCAAAGTAAGACTTAATATTAATAGAGCGCAGCACATCTACTTGGTTAGCCTGATGGTCCAGAACCACCGTTTTAACATCATTCGATACCAATAAGCGGTTAACGATCTGACCGAATCGACCGATACCAGCAATGATGACAGTGCCTTTCTCTTCGATAGTATCTTCTTCACGGTCATTATATTTTTGCTCGTAACGAGGAAGGATTACCTTATCAAACAGAATAAACAGGCCTGGAGTTAGGAACATCGAAAGAGCAACCACTAGTGATAGCGTTTGAACTAGGTCAGCTGGTAGTACGTAGTTTTGCGCAGAGAAGCTTAATAGTACGAATCCGAATTCACCGGCTTGTGCCAAGCTCAGTGTAAATAACCAACGGTCACTATTTTTGATTTTAAATATCAGCGCGAGGGTGAATAGTACTAGTGCTTTAAGTGCCATTACACCAATTGTTAGACCGATGATAAGTGCAAAGTCGTTGAACAAAACACCAAAGTCGATGCCTGCACCTACCGTGATAAAGAACAGACCAAGTAATAACCCTTTGAATGGGTCGATGTTCGATTCCAGTTCGTGTCTGAATTCACTGTTCGCTAATACCACGCCCGCAAGGAAAGTACCCAACGCAGGTGATAGACCGACAAGGCTCATCAGCGCAGCAATACCAATAACCAGCATCAGAGCGGTCGCTGTGAAGATTTCACGCAGGCCAGAGCTTGCCACGAAACGGAATAGTGGGCGACTTAAGTAGTGCCCGCCAACGACAACGATAGCAATCGATGCAGTAATCACAAGACCGTAAGCCCAGCTTGGAAGGCCTGCCACTAAACTCAACTCATTGTGGTGTGCTGCGGTTTGTGCTGCGGTTTCAGCCAAAGTAACCAACTCAGGCAATGCAAGTAAAGGAATGAATGCCAGCATCGGAATTACGGCAATATCTTGGAATAAAAGAACCGAGAAAGCATTCTTACCGCCTTCGGTCTTTGATAGCCCTTTTTCATTGAACGTTTGGAGAACGATTGCTGTTGAAGAGAGTGCAAAGATTAAGCCGATAGTGAGAGCGATACTCCAAGGTTGACCAAATACAAGAGCAATGCCCATTACAATGGCTGCGGTGCCTCCCACTTGCAGGCCACCAAGCCCCATCAAGCGGTTTCGCATTGCCCATAGCATCTTAGGCTCAAGTTCAAGGCCAACTAGAAACAGCATCATCACCACGCCGAATTCGGCAAAGTGCTGAATTGTGGTTGTCTCTTCACCCACAAGACCAATGATAGGGCCGATGACAACACCGGCAATCAAATAACCGAGCACTGAGCCTAATCCTAACCTTTTAGCAATCGGTACTGCGATAACAGCAGCAACTAAATAAATGCTTGTAGAAAATATCCCGTCATTATTTAACCTCAGCTTTTAAATCTTCAATGTAGTGATTGAGCTTTTCTGCCCTACCGGCTTTCTTTACGTTCACTTTGCCAGCAACTAACGCCTCTAATAGAAACTTATAGTTGTCTACATGCTCTTGAATGCGGTTTTCTTCCAGAGCGGTACGTGAACCAAATAACGCGAAGGGGGCAAGATAGTTCATGCCACATAATGAAGCTGTTTGCTCAATAGGATGCAGCAATTCTCTGATGGTGAAATGGTTGTAGCCATCGCATTGGTAGGCGTCTTGTTTACCGCCAGCTGTGATACTACAGACTAAGCTTTTGCCTTCTAATTCATTGCCATCCGTGCCGTAGGCAAAACCATACTCAAGAACAAGGTCTTGCCACTCTTTTAGAATTGCAGGAGTTGAATACCAATAAAGTGGGAATTGAAAAATGATGATGTCATGGTCCAACAGGCGTTTCTGTTCATGATCGATGTTAATTTTGAAAGTTGGATATTCAGCGTAGAGGTCAACACAGGTCACGCCATCAATACGCTTGGCTTGTTCGAATAAGGGTTTGTTTGCTTCAGAGCGATGCTGAGAAGGGTGGGCGAATAGCACCAAGACTCGATTTTTCGACATAAAGCCCTCTTTGTCCGTTAACGAATAATGCTTATTGGAATTATAGATACACGATAATAGAAGAATGATTGAAGAACAACGAATTAGCCCATACTTATCTATTTAGATACATAGGTTTACCGAGTGTTTAATTATATAAAACATGCTCTGATTTAGGAGTGTCTCGCCCCTCCACTCTACGACTAAGTAAAACTAATTATTCGTGAATAATAAAAGCGAATCAGCGTATTTTATGTCAACGTTGGTAGAGAGCGTAAAGAATTCAATCTCTCTACATAGAACAACAATGAATAAAGGAAAAAGTATGAGCATGGACTTGCGGCAAAAGTGTAATTTGTTTCTTTCAGGTCACTTAGATCCGACTCCGGCACAAACATTTGCTCAGATGGCTGAATGGTGTGAACAGCACAAAATACATCACGATACATACTGGGATGGTGAGTTCATCGAAGGCTTTGAAACCAAAGTCGCAGAGTTGCTTGGTTATGAAGCGGCTGTGTTTGTGATCACTGGCACCATGAATCAACCAACAGCGCTAGAGATCGCCTTGATCGATATCTTAGACTTCATTAGCGAAGCTCTGATTTGAGTGCAAAGAAACTGAATTGAATGTGGTGAGGAGTGCTCATTAGAATGAATACAAGCGGGCTTGCTTGTATTCATTCAGACAGAGATAGCGGGACAGTGTTACATATATTGGTTGATATACACGTCGACTAGGAACATGAATACAGGAATGGTGCTAAGAACTCCGAAGAAGACGATAGGCACCCAGTTTTTCACTTTCTTTTTAGGTTGCTCTGTATTGTTCATAGTTTCGACCTTAAATTCGTTGTTTAGTCTGCGCTTTAGTCAGAACTGAATGGTATCAAATAAATTCAATGAGCCCTATGTGGATTTAGTGTTTCGTGGCGTGTATCAAACACAAAATAGCGTTGATTCATAAACGGTTCATAAAGGCTCAACAATAATAAACCCATTGAAACAAGCAGTGCCTTATTTGGCATAGTAATTAAATTGCATTCAGAGAGTTGGAGAATACAGAATGAAAACAATAGGTAACATCATTTGGTTTCTGTTCGGTGGCGTATTTATGGGATTGGCGTGGTGGTTCTTTGGGCTGCTTGCATTCCTTACCATCGTTGGTATTCCGTGGGGTAGAGCGTGTTTTGTTATGGGGAACTTCTCGTTCTTTCCATTTGGTCAAGAAGCCATTTCTCGTGATGAACTGACTAATGAAATGGATATCGGGACAAGCCCATTAGGTATGATAGGTAACATTATATGGTTCTTGTTTGCAGGTATTTGGCTTGCAATTGGTCATATCATGTCGGCTGTGGCGTGCTTCATTACTATCATCGGTATTCCATTTGCGATTCAGCATCTTAAGCTAGCGATTATCTCATTGGCACCAATCGGTAAAACAGTGGTAGATAAACGCGAAGCAGAAGCGGCACGAGTAAGAAATTACAAAAGTTAAGATTTCTGTTTATCTTTTGGCTGGCTGTGACAATCATCCGTTTCTTTTGCAAGAGCAGAGTGGGTAGCGAGTGATGCCAATAATGAAGTGCTAACTGTCTAACGGCTCAATGGAACCTGTTTGTTATTCTATGGCTTAATAATTTGACTATAAATAAGTATATGAAAATATAAGACTTTAAATGATGTTTAACTGGAATTGTGGTTGTTCAAAACAGAGGGTTGAATCGCGTATGGCAGGCACAGAAAACGGGCTCTAAAAGTGAGCCCGTTTGTTGGTTAGCTTGTAAGTGACTTAACGTTAGATTACATTGCCGCTTCGAAAATCGCAGAGATTTCTTCGTGAGTCGCTTGTTTAGGGTTAGTAAAACCACATGCATCTTTCAGTGCGTTGTCAGGCAATGTAGGAATGTCTTCTAGTTACGCACCAAGTTGCGCGATACCAGTTGGGATGTTCACATCATTCGCTAGTTGAACAATCGCTTCGATGGCTGCTTCTGCACCTTGCTCTGGGGTCCTACCTTCAACATTCACGCCCATTGCTTTCGCAACATCACGTAGGCGCTCAGGACAAACTTGCGCGTTGTAGCGTTGAACATGTGGGAGTAAGATAGCGTTACATACGCCGTGTGGAAGGTCGTAGAAGCCACCTAATTGGTGCGCCATCGCGTGAACATAGCCCAGTGATGCGTTGTTGAACGCCATACCCGCCATGAACTGTGCGTAAGCCATTTGCTCACGAGCTTCAATGTCTTCGCCTTGTGCTACAGCTGTTCTTAGGTGTGTTTGTACAAGTTCAATGGCTTTAATCGCTACTGCGTCTGTAATGGGTGTCGCTGCGATAGAAACGTAAGCTTCGATTGCGTGTGTTAGTGCATCCATACCCGTTGCAGCAGTCAATGATGCAGGCTTAGCAAGCATTAGCTCAGGATAGTTTACTGAGATAAGCGGTGTTGTGTGCTTATCAACGATAGCCATCTCAATGTGGCGATCTTCATCTGTAATGATACAGAAACGTGTCATTTCAGAAGCAGTGCCCGCAGTGGTGTTGATAGCGATAAGAGGCATCATAGGTTTTTCAGATTGGTCAACACCTTCGTAATCTGCAATCTTGCCGCCGTTAGAAGCCAAAAGTGCAATACCTTTTGCACAGTCGTGTGGAGAGCCGCCGCCAAGAGAGATAACAAAGTCACAGTCGTTGTTTGTGAGCAGCTCAAGGCCATCGTTTACGTTTGTGATGGTTGGGTTTGGTTGAGTACCGTCAAATACCACAGCACCCACACCGCGTTCGCCAAGAAGGTCCTGAACCTGCTTAACCACACCAATTTGGTTTAGGATTTTATCGGTTACGATAAGACCTTTTTTAAAACTTTGAGACTGAATACTATCAGCAGCATCCTTTAAACAGCCAGTACCCATGAAGTTGATTGTCAGATGTAAAATGCACTAGACATTGGAAAACTCCGGTTAATTATGATTTTTAATTACCTCTATGTTGTCGGCAAACAACTGGTCGAGCATTGATCTGGAACAACTTTGATTCCGAACTACCACTTTCTGGTTATTGGTTGTGATAGGGCTCATATAGCAATTGTTTCTATGGTTGTTTGATGTGTATCTTGTCAGTTTTGGTTTACGTTCTTCATTTATTGGCTCTTGAATCGAATCGGTATCGCACACGGTCTGAGTTTCTGGTTGCTCAGGCGAATCTCACGTCTCTTGTGGTTCTTCATCTTAGTATTTGACCAGGAATGAAGTGAGCATGACGGATGACGGTAAGAAGTGCTTCATAGTACCTCCCTGTACAGTTCGTGTATTACCTTTATGATATTTGTTCAGTATGTGGGAAAATTTGCGGTACATCATGACTTGTTGCTTGTTTTCTACAAATTCTTAGAACTATATTCAGGCTCACAAAAATGGTAGTAGAATGCATACTTAACCGTGAGGTTAGGAAAGAACAAAATATAAACACGGCTCGATAGCGCGAATAATAGGACAGATAATGAAGTACGATTGGATATTCTTTGATGCGGATGAAACCTTGTTCCACTTTGACGCTTTTCAAGGAATGAAGCTAATGTTCTCACGTTTTGGTGTGGATTTTAGCGAGCAGGATTATTCCGTTTATCAAGAAGTAAACCTACCACTATGGGTAGAATATCAAGATGGCCGAATTACGGCTAATCAACTGAAGCACACACGTTTCGAAAGCTGGGCTGAAAAGTTAGAAACAACAACTGCAGAATTAAACAGTGCATTCCTAACAGCAATGGCGGACATCTGTTCTCTTCTACCGGGTGCCAAAGAGCTAATGGAATCGTTACAAGGCAAGGTGAACATGGGCATTATTACCAATGGCTTCACTGAGCTGCAATCGATCCGTTTAGAGCGCACTGGCATGACTGATTACTTCGAGCATGTGATCATTTCTGAAGAAGTCGGCGTTGCTAAGCCAGATGCTGAGATCTTTGAACATGCACACAAGCTTGTCGGCTTACCAGCAAAGCAGCGCATTTTGATGGTGGGTGATAACCCACACTCTGATATTTTAGGTGGCTTAGACTTTGGTATCGAGACCTGTTGGTTAAACAGACAAGAGAAGGCGACGCCAGAAGGTATTAACCCTCATTATCAAGTGAAGTCTCTAGCTGAGCTGCAAGCACTTCTGCTAGCGTAACGGCTCACTGACTTTAGCTTTATTCCTTGATCATCACTTTATTCGTTGATCACTAATAGCCGAGTACAATTCTGTGCTCGGCTGCTTAATTTCTACAGGTTTCACTTTTCGATTGTAGTACTCAAGCGTAATTATGCTTTAAGCTGCCACGATAACCACTCATAATAAATAGAAGGAATAAGTGTGCTGAAATCTCATCGCCATAGCTGCTACGGTATTGCTGCCATTTTACTTTGGAGCTGCTTAATTGCGTTGTCTCGTAGTGTATCAGAGCAATTAGGCCCAATCGGCGGCGCAGCCAGCCTTTATACTGTGAGTTCACTGTTTTTGGTTTGCGTGATGGGGTTACCTAAGCTGAAACGCTTCTCAAAGTCTTATTTGTTGATTGGTGGTGCGCTGTTTGTTTGCTACGAGATCTTTCTAGCTTTAGCGTTAGGCATGGCAAATAACCGACATCAGGCCTTAGAGATGGCGGTTATCAACTACCTTTGGCCAGCGCTGACAGTATTGTTTGCGGTATTACTCAGCGATAAAAAGATAAATTGGCTGGTTTACCCAAGTATCTTTTTAGCTTTCTTTGGTGTGGCTTGGAGCATCAGTGGCGACCAAGGTCTCTCTGTTGAACAGATTGCGGCAAATATCGCGACTAACCCTAAAACTTATTCGATGGCGTTCTTCGGCGCGATTATTTGGGCGGTTTACTGTAATTACACTCAGAAAGTTGCGAAAGGGCAGAATGCGATTGTGCTGTTCTTTATTGTTACAGCTATCACGTTGTGGATCAAATATGCACTGAGCAGCGAAACCGGTATGGTAATGACGAGCAGTGCCGCGATTGATTTGGCTTTAGCTGGCGTGTGTATGGGCGCGGGCTACGCGCTTTGGAATACCGCAATATTGGGTGGCAACATGGTTTTTCTCGCGACTATGTCTTATTTCACGCCAATTTTTGCAACCTTACTCTCTTCTATGATTTTAGGTTTAACGCTGACTATCACATTTTGGCAGGGAGTATGTATGGTGACGATTGGGTCACTAGCCTGCTGGTGGGTTACAAGGGAGAAAAAGCCGACGGTTAAGGCGTCGGCTTCTGAAGAGATTCAATCTCAATAGCAATTGTGTTTATCTACCGATTGCTGGGGTGATAAGTTAGCTCGCGATGTTGAGGTTCAGTTGAAGCTTATATGGCATCTTAGAGAGGCGTCGCTTTAGTTGGCGGCGCGTACGTTCAATATCATCGACCGCAATCGCTTGTTGGTCGTTGGTATGAATATCAACGTTGATTCTTAGCTCAGGACCAACCTTAGTCACACCGATTAGCTCCAAATCTTGTTCTGCTTCTTTGTCTACCGCGACAACGTTCTTATCTACCGCGTCACAAATTTCTTTGTTTGCCGACATCATTAGTAGCTCACGCATAGCTTCTCTTAGCATATCGAACGGTACTTTGATGAAGTAGAAAGACATCAGCACCATCATCATTGGATCGGCATAAACAGCGTATTCTGCGAGCGGTGAAAATGTCATTGACCACGCGACGACAAAACCAGCTGTTACCGCGACACTTAATAGTGTATCCATTTGCCACTGTTTAGATTCAGCCTGAATCAAGCCAGACGAAATGCTGTTACTTTTCTTAGCAATATACCACCACGCGTAACCACAGCCCAATACGTTAAAAATACCAAATAGAGTTGCGATAGAAGCGTCAACCTCACGACCGCCAGTCATCAAAGCACTAATTGCTGAATACAGTGAATAACCAACCACAAGTAAAATGACAGCGGCTTTAATCGTAATGACGATAGGCTCAATGATTGCACGACCGAACGGAAATTCACGGTCTGAAGGGCGATTAATGTATTTTGAGGCAGCTAGCGACAATAAAGTTAACAGTAAGCTGATAAGAGAATAGACGCCGTCAAATATTATGACCAGAGAGCCAACGAGAAGACCCAACACCAATCCGCCAATAGCGAAGCCTGATGCTAAAAGGGCTGAGAACAACAGAACTCGATTTTCGTTTTGGCTTTTCCTGTCACACATAATATTTTCCAGAAGTTTCTGATAATTTCATTGTTGTAATATTAAGCGTGATTTTCAAACTCTATCTGATAATGTTTCTTTTACAGAACATGGGTTTTTATATTATTTATTTAAATTCAATCTCTTAAGTTAATTTATTAGTGTCAGTAAAATTGACGATGACTGTTTTCGTGGACTAGTGTGCAACTGAATCAAGATCGCTTATCATTAATAAAACACATCATTGATCGGTGTTTTATAGCGCGGTGAAGGGCATTAGCGCTTGGGATAGTGGAAAAAAGGATGACGATGAAGTTTGATGATATTAGCGACAGCGATTTGTGGGCAATCGCTAACCCTATTATGGATAATTTAATGGAGGGTTCAACCAATGTGGATCATGCCCAACATTGTCGCGACTTTACTCAACGAATGAGGGACATAGTGACGCCTGAGTATTTAGAAAAGGTGTGTCATCATTATCAACACAGCAACGGCTTTTTTGCAGAGCGCGAACCTATTGCGGTGTTTAGGCGCTCTGATTCCGTTGCTTTTATATGGAAGCAAGCGTATACCATTGCCAAAGGCGAATTCGTTGCTGAAATGGTGTTAGTTGAAGAAGACGGATGCTATCTAGTGGATCACGTGATGGTCTTTTAACCAGCCTCAATTAGAAATCGAATAAGTAATCACTCAGCTGGTCCGCGAGCCAGTTCATACCTGGGTGCTCTGCCATCCCTGCTGCTGTAAACATACAGTAATCTTCTTGAGTTAGACCGTACGTGTGTTTGATCACTGCCAATTCTTGTTTACGCAGCAAGTGACGAATCAGCGGCTCTGGCATTACGCCCCATGCGTCTTCACGCAAAATTGTATCCAGCATAAAGTCAAAGCTAGAGAAACCAATGTAACGACGGGAGAAGGGCTCAAGCTCTGGGTTATTTTTTTCGTTGAGATAAACCATGGTCGCTTGCATCGAATTTCTTAACACCTCGTCAGAGACGCGGCGCATTGCACTCAGGTCATGTCCTTTTTTACACACAGACATCATCCGAATCTTACCAAGTGGGTTATAAATGATTCGTGGGTCGTCTACACGTTCATAATCAACGCCGAAGGCAAAATCAACTTGTTGAGTCTCGACAAGATTGGATAAGTCGCCACTGGATGCAAGAACGAAGTTAAAAGAGGTAGAAGGGTACTTGTTATTTAGCGTATGAGATAGATCTTGCCACATTTCATCGGGCAGAGAATCGTCGCGAGCAATCCATATCTCGGCGTTGAACTCACCAGAAACATGCAGGCAGGTTTGTTTAATACGCGCAGCGGTCACTAACATTCCTTCGCAATCTTTATAGATGGCTTTGCCTGCTTCAGACAGCTCGACGTGGTTGCCACTACGTACGAAAAGTTCGACATCTAACTCTTTTTCCAAGGCTTTGATAGACATACTAAGCTTGGTTCGGTTGCATTCTAGCTGGCGAGCAGCTTCAGAGACTGATCCTAAATCAGCAACAGAACAGAAGGCTTGGACTTGAGAAAGGTTCATTTCGTTTCCAGATTGAGCGGTTGTTGGTGCATATTATATGAATATTGTGCTGACTATCTTAGAAATAGTCCATCTTTGCATGATAACTCTATGACGAATTGACTAATTTAGTTTACTCTGAGCAGGTTCCGAACCTACAAGAAGTAAAGATGGAGGCCATGATGGCGAAACAATGGGACGAGTACGCCGTTGATTGGGATAAAGATCCTGCGACCGCAGTATTCGCACAGTCCGTATTTGACCAGTTAACACAGCTCGTTGATTTAAACGGAACCCGTGTCCTTGATTTTGGTTGTGGTACAGGACTACTCAGCCAAAAAATATCTCCTTTAGCAAAAGAGATCATCGCACTCGACATGTCTGAAGGGATGATTGAAGAGCTAGACAAGAAAGAGCTATCCAACGTTGAACCGGTTGTTGATATTCTATCGCGCGGGCTTGCAGCTCAGCATCCAGCATTCCGAAATCAGTTCGATTTAGTGGTGGCATCGTCGGTTTGTGGCTTTATCCCGAACCTACAAGACACAGTAAGCCTGATTTATACGCTACTCGAAAATGATGGCACATTTGTTCACTGGGACTGGTGCTTAGAAAACGACAGCGATGATTACGGCGTAAGCCCTGAGCGTTCAAAGAACGTATTGAGTGCTGCCGGGTTTTCTGTCGTTGAAGTATCGACACCTTTCTCAATTGATACCCCACAAGGCAAGCTAAAAGTGCTGATGGGCGTTGGACGTAAGTCGTTTATTTGAAGCCTTTGGCTAAGTATTTAGCGAGAATTAAAGTTCCAAACACGTCTTAGTGAATAAAGTAACACATAAATAACCGAACCCACATCAACGGTCTTAATGCCACTTATGTGGGTTTTCTATTTCTAGTAGCCTTGATAGCCAATGTTTTAAACGTTTGATGTTAGGTATTAAAAAACGCTAAATACAAATGTGTAATTAGCGTTCTGGACATTAAATCGTCAGATAGAGAGCAACCCCACAATATCACCAAGGGCTTAGTAATGAGCCACCAATCTGCTTTTCCATAATGCATGGACGGCAAAACCGAACATGCGAAATTGGATAAAAGCTATTTACGAGCTAACTTATGGTGAGCTCGTGAAAAGTGGCCTGCGCAAAATGCACCTACGATTGAAAGCTCACCGGCTAAACACAATGCAGCACAAACCTCAGCTAAGGCTTGAGATTTACCATTGCCGTGCAGGCCTAGCAAATCAAGACACGCTTTTTGGCTTGGAAGGTTTGTACCGCCACCAACAGTCCCCACCATTAGGTTAGGAAGCGTTACGCTTGCGTATAAACCGCCTTCTTTGTTCAGCTCCATACGAGTCATGCCGATGGCAGATTCTGCAACACACGCAGCGTCTTGTCCGCAAGCGATGTAAAGTGCAGCCAGTGCATTAGCGTAATGGGCATTGATACCGATAGTGCCGCTAAGAGCGCCGCCTACAGTAGTCATTTGACCAAACTGAACCATCTTCTCTGGCGTGGTATGTAGGTACTTAGCAACCAGTTCTGCTGGGATATTAACCTCAGCGGTTACCTTTTTGCCACGCACGCTGCGCAAAGTTTGGGTATTCGCTTTCTTATCACCCGACAAGTTACCATCAAGGAAGGCGTGGTCTGGTTTAACAGGGGTGTGTTCTATGATGTACTCAAATACCGCATTGGTCGCGATGGTAACCATATTCTGACCAGATGCATCCCCCGTAAGAAACTCAAACACCAAATAAACATGGTTGCCTTCAATGTTTATATTGATATCGGTAAGTTTGCCGTGGGAGGTGGTAGATTCAGCTAAGGTTTTAAACTTCTCATACTGGGTTACTGCCCATGCCACAAACTGTCCAGCTTCAACTAAACCTTGGAATGCAAAGCCAGGGGTACGCGTGACACCTTCATTGAGTAACATTGTACTCGCACCACCACAAGCACTAATGAGTTTTGAGCCTCGGTTATAAGATGCGACAAGTGCTGCCTCCGTTGTTGCCAGTGGAACTAGGTAATCACCCTGGGCAAACAAGCCATTAACGCGCAGCGGACCAGATATACCGACAGGCACCTTCACCGTTCCAACGAAGTGCTCGATGTTTTTTTCATAGGCTTGCATCTGAATTTCGGTATGAGGATCGAGTAGCTCTTGTTGTGATTCTGCGTTGTCGAGAGCCGTCCAACGGCGTGTCACATTCTTTTCGGTCAGGTAAGGGCTAGGTGTCAGCTTCTTTGTCGGCTTTTCAAAATGAGGCTGGAGTTTATTTTCTAATTCGTCTGCGGAGATATCGCCCCCTAAAATAGAAACATAGTCGCGGCGATGCAGATTTAGTTTTGGCATAAATAGTATGAAGTAAAGTTTGTGCAGCAAATTGGTTTGCGCTGATTCTACCGAGTAATTAACCAGAAACAAGCGCCAGATATAATGAGTTACAGTTTGTGCGCTTATTACATAAAAAAGCCTCTAAAGTGCTTGAGTTGTCTGGTTTCAAACTCTTGGAAACCATCATTGAACTTGATTGTAGTCTCGCTCAAATGATCAGCAAGGCTTAAATATGGGTGTCGATCAAGCTGCCAATGGCTTCGTTTTGGCGATCCACAACGCTAGCACCGACACGGTTATAGCTAGCACTCTGCGTTAATTTGACCAAGGTATCGCTTGAAGAAGCAGTAGGTTCTGTTTCTTTTTCTTTAAATGAAAGTGATTGCTCAGGTTCAACTCGATTAAAGCTGAAATCGCTGCTTCTTCAGCCATGCTAGCAGACTGCTGAATAATGGCGTAACCAGATATCGACATAGCAGCACCTTTAATTGACGTATGGGAAGTGTCTAGGTGGACGATATTTTAAGCGTAATGGTAAGCAGGTGAGATCTACAAAAAATAAACTTAAGCTAAAATAGTGAGGTCTGTCTATTAACTAAACAGATCGTTAAGTGCGTTTAGCTCTTCATCAGTAAGCAGAGCTGCTCTATCTGTTTCCAGGTTACCGTCGATCTCGCCTTGCAACGTTTTCAGTTGCTCCGGGCTAAGAAGTTGGATCTGCTGTTTAAATGCTTCAAACTGTTGAGTATTCATAATGTGACCTTGCTGCAATTCCATATGCTCTAATGAGAATAGGCTACTGTAACCAGAAATCAAACAAGATTAAGCGAATATTAAACTTATCTTGTCGTTTCCTAGACCTAAGGCAACTATAAATTTCTGTGGTCGCTTTTTGTCCGAGGAATGTTAAGCAAAGTTAAGGCTTGGTCAATCAAAGTCAGAAAGTCATGACAATGTAAAAATCGACTCACCCCTTATGTAGTAAGGCTAGGTGAGGAGTTGTCCTGCCCAAAGATAGGTATTGGCAGAGCAACCTGCAAACTTAACAAGTGATCAAAAGGCAGGCGATTGTCGCTATCTTTTTGTTTTTAAATTACTTTACGCTTCGTTCAAGAATCGTCAGTTTCAAACGCTTTGTTGATTTTTACTTTAACTGCAAATTTGGTTGCTAGCGTATGCAGTTCTGGAAGCATTCGATAAATCAAATGCAGCTGCTGTAGAACCATTCTGACAGAACTTTCATCTTCTTCTCGCCACTCACTCAAACGTTTATCCAAATCAGGATCGTATGAATTTTTGACTTCACACTGTTCGCAGTGAGAGAAAAGCTGATCATTGAGCGCGTCGAGGTGCTCATGGATGACACGGTGAGCATCTAAAACGAGTTTGTGTGTCGACTCGTCGTCGATACGTGTTCTATGAGCACCCAAAGCGGAAATGTAGCTTAATAGGGCATGGTTGAGCGTTAGGAAGCGGAAACTCTCATCTTCAGAAGTACGATATTTCCCAGGTTCGACTAACATACTGCTGATCGCCACGGTCAGGTTCGCATCGTTGTTGTGCGCACTGCGACGAGCGATACGGTAATTCAACGTGTCTTTTTTGCCTACACGATACTGACCGATGATCTGTGCCAAGTAGTTCTTGTTGGCATCGAGCGCGTCGGCCATGACCTTGTGTAGTCGTTTTGATTGCCAGTCGGGCAACACATAAACGACAGCTAGTACCGCGAGAGCACAGCCGATGAAGGTATCGGCAAGCCGCGGCAGAACCACAGCGTAGCCTTCACCAAGTTGGTTAAAGCAGAACAGTACCAATAGGGTGATGAAGCCTGTCGCGAAGCCGTAATTATTGATGCGGAACGCAAAGAACATCACGCCACTGATCACAATGAAGACCAATTGGCTCTCTTGAGAAGGGAAGAAGGTGAGCAGTGGAACACCTATCAACAATCCAGCAACGGTACCAAAAACACGAGCAGTCAGCTTTTGGCGTGTAGCACTGTAGTTGGGTTGGCAAACAAACAGTGTTGTTAGCAAGATCCAATAACCGCGTTCGATCTCAACCCCTTGGATGATCCCGTAGCCAAGTGTCAGTGTGATTGCCATACGAATCGCGTGGCGAAATAGCATAGAGTCCGTATGTAGGTTAGCTTTGATCTTTTGCAACATTGCCGACAACGTATGCGGGTTTGTGTCGTCTAATACGTCATCTTCTAGCTTTTCTGCATCTGGGTTACTAATGTTTGATAACTGCTTCTCAACGGTCGCTAGGTTATTGAACAGGTAACCCAGTTGGTTCAGCAGCGGCTTCCATTCGGGCTTATTCTGTTGGTGTAGATGATTAAGTGAAGACATCAGCTCATCTAGCGCCAATACAGACTTGTCACCATGTTGATATTCAGAACCAACCTGTAGTGAGCTCGCCACTTCTTTACATGCCGTTGCCTGCGCTTCCAGTAGGTATTTGAAGCGGAATAGCACGTCAGAGCGTTCAAAGTGTTTAGCAAGCTCTTGATAACGATAGTGGGTCGAACTTACACGCTCGTGAATGTCTTGCGCGATGAAATAAGTATTTAAGAAGCGGTCACTAGGGCCATCAATGTGTCCACGCTTAGAACGGTTAAGTAGCGTCGCTTTACACATGTTGAGCGCGTTCACGGTACTCGCATTTAATTTAGCTTCAATAATGCGGTGTGGCTGAGGAACAAGGTCAGATACTGGGTAGAAAAGCTCAGCCTTAGATTCCATGTAGGTGCCAATTTGGTCAAACACCGTGGCAAGGTTATGCTGTACGGGTTGCATTGGCCACACAATCTGCCAAATCATCGACATGAAGTAGTACCAAGCCGCGCCTGTTAATAGCAACAAAGGCTGGAACCATAAGTTGGTGCTCTCATGGGCACCTAGCATGGTGTAGATGGCCACTAGCAGCGAGCCAAACGCAATGCTTGCGTATTTCGGGCCAATTGCGCCTAGCATGATGAATGAGAATGTTGATGCAAATAGACCTAACGCGAACAACCACGGCGTGTCGAAAATAAGTTCAACAGAAAAGGCAGCGATTGCAAAACATATAAAGGTTAAGGTCAGGGCTTTGAGTCGTCCTGTAAAGCTATCGTCGCTTTCAGCCAGTGCGGCCGCGATGACACCTAGAATCAGTGGGGTGATGAGTGTGTTCTGTCCGTAATACCAAGCAGGCACTAATACACCGAGCAGAGTGATGAGAATTAATACGCTGTAATTTATGGTTTTATTTGCCCAATAGAGGCGTAATTTGGCTGAAAATTCCACAGTCACTCGCTTGACGTACTAAAAACCATAATCCTAACAGAAATCAAGCACAAGAATTTGATACTTATCCATAATTGTCCGTAGGTGGTCATGAAAGCGTCGATAAGATATGAGATATTATTAATTCTCATTGCATCATGATATAAATTCAATATTCCCAATTAAGAGCACACTCCAATGCAGCTAAGCGCTAACAAGACTGCACAATTTTTTATTCAAAATGAATACCATCAGGTTGAACTCGATGGTTCACGTCTGCTGTTGTCGTCAGTAGGCAGTGAGGAACGTATCCCGTTTACTATTTGGAGTGGCAAGATCGCGATCAAACGCGGACTGTTTTGGGGATCGTTACAGTTTTTTGCTAACCAACAAGACGGTAAGCAGCGCAGTTGGTTAGTTCAAGGTCTACCTTGGGACCAGTGTCGTCAATTTGCACGCGCATCGGTGGCGGCATACCAGAAGTGGCACGACACACAATGCGAGCAGTTGGCCGAACACGTGCCTCAATGGGAAGCTGAGCTTCTACGGTTAGAGCAACTTCCAGCCTTTCTTCCTCATTCTAAAGTCAACACTTGGGTAGAGAGTGTTAACTCTGGCCTAGAGAGTATGACGATGACCCTGGACGAAGCTGCACAGCGTATGCCAAATCGCATCGCAAGACTGCAGCCGTGGTTATCTGACACCGAGGCTAAGCAAGCGGAAAGAAACCAGCAATGGCTAGAGACAGAGAGAAAAAACTGGGAAGTCTTGTTTGCTCAATGTGAGTCATCTCCGTTGAACTTGTCCCAGCAATACGCGGTGTTAATGAACGATGACCATAACCTGATTCTTGCAGGTGCGGGCTCAGGGAAAACCAGTGTTCTGACAGCACGTGTCGCTTATTTATTGCAAAGTCATCAAGCGCAAGCCGAAGAGCTTTTATTGCTTGCTTTTGGTCGTGAAGCGGCCGAAGAAATGAAGCAGCGCCTCGACAGCAAAATTGGTTTGTCGGCTGAGAAAGTTCAAGTGAATACCTTCCACCAGTTGGGTTTGAAGATCTTGAATGAGGTTGAAGCCGAACGTGTGGTCATTTCTCCCCTTGTTTTGGATGATAACCAGCGCCAAGCTTGGTGCATTGATTGGTTGAAGAAGCACTGGATGACGCCGACCAACTTCAAACGTTGGCAGAAGCATTTGTCTAAATGGCCAATTGCTTACCTGACGGGTGATGACGAGCTAGGCAGCCATGTTTCGAATCTTAAGCTAATTGGCTGGCTTGAAAAGCAACTAGAACAGTTGAACGCATCAGGCTTAACCAAGAAAGAGGTACAGCAGCAGCTTATCGATCACCGAGATTACACACGCCTTAACAGTGAGCTATCCCTGTGCTGGCCCTGTGTGACGGCGTGGCAGAAGGCATTGAAGGAAGAGAACCATATCGATTTCTCGACCATGATCAGCCGTGCGACTCAGTACGTCGAAAAAGGTAAGTTTATCTCGCCTTGGAAGTTCATCATGATCGACGAATATCAAGACATCTCTCCTGATCGCCTTGCTTTGGTTGAGGCGCTGTGTAACCAGTCCAAAGCCGAACACCAAGCGTCTATTTTTGCCGTGGGCGATGATTGGCAATCAATTTACCAATTTGCAGGTGCAGACGTAGATTTAACTACAGGCTTCAAAGATCGTTTTGCGAGCTCGACGATTCATCACCTGGATACCACGTATCGTTTCAACAATCAGTTAGGTGCCGTGGCAAATCGCTTTGTGCAAGAAAACCCAATTCAGTTGCCGAAAGAGCTAAACAGCTTCAAGCAACAGAAGCAAAAGGCGGTCTATAGTGCGCCAAGTAAAGAGGTTGAGAAGATCCTTGATCAACTTAACCGCCAATCTAAAGGTAAAACCAACAAGTCGGTGTTAATGCTTGGCCGCAATCACTACCATAAACCTGAGTTGTTGGAAGACTGGAAGAAGATCTACACCTCGATTGATATCAACTTCATGACTTGCCATGCCAGTAAGGGTAAAGAATCAGACTTCGTTATTATCCTTTGCGTCGATGAAGGACAATTCCCAGCGAAGAAGAAGCAACTGCATATTGACGGCGCATTAACTGAATCCTCAGACGTGTTCCCATACGCGGAAGAACGTCGTCTGTTCTACGTAGCGATGACACGTGCTAAAGAGAAAGTGTGGATCACGCACAGCGGTGATGGTTCAGGCTTCGTACAAGAACTGCATGATTCTGACTACCCAGTAGTTCGTAAGAAATAGCTACTTAGACGAGGTGTCGATCAAGAGCTCAAGTTGCTTTCGCTGTATTTTATTTGCAGACATAAAGTAGAAGGGCATACATATGGAACATGGCTCAATCAATTACATCGAATTTTCCGCGAAAGATATTGCAGCGACCAAGGCGTTTTTTAGCCAAGTGTTTGGTTGGCGCTTTGAAGATTATGGTCCTGAGTACTCTGCCTTTGAAGGTAAAGGATTAATGGGCGGTTTCTACTTGGCTGATTTGTCTTCAGATGCAGAAAAGGGCGGGGCGTTGATGGTTTTCTACAGTGAAGATCTCGAACAGACCGAACGTGATGTGCTTGATGCGGGCGGAGAGGTCAATCGTGAAATATTCAGTTTCCCTGGTGGTCGACGTTTCCATTTTCGCGAGCCAAGCGGCAATGAACTGGCAGTCTGGAGTGATAAATAGCCTCT
>NZ_JBQKUM010000083.1:0-20025 GCF_054968605.1 Pseudoalteromonas sp. G5_S1_14_S5
GAGTTGTAGTTTCTGTTGGGGAGTCAGTATTGTTTTCATGGTGCGAAGCATGATCCTGATTCTAAAGAAAGTCAAGCATCTTCAATGTTCACGGGTATATTGTCTCTCTTAATCAAAGGCGGTGACGTCGTTTGACGAACAATCAAGTGAGTTTCTAGCTCTCTTCGCTCGGGGTATTCACTGTGCTCTAGCGCGGCGATCAAGTAATCCGCTGCGTCCTCTCCCATTTGAATGGATGGTACTTGTATCGTCGTTAATGCGGGTTGAAAGTGACTAGACAGGGCCAAATCATCAAAGCCAGTGACAGATATATCGTCTGGGATGAGAATACCTTGCGCTTGACACTCTAGTATCACGCCTAACGCTAACACATCATTTCCGCAGATGATCGCTGTGGGCCGCTCAACCGCATTCAATAATTGCTTGACCGCTTGCCGACTTTGACCGATATCGTAACTGCACTCCAATATATGCGTTGGCATTACTTCCACGCCGCGCTGATTCAGGGCGGTCAGTGTGCCATTTAGACGATCAGCAGAGCGATCATTTTTACTCGTGATACCAGCGATAATCGCAATATTCTTATGACCAATATCCACCAAATAGTTGGCCATCTTTGCCGCTGCAATGCTATTATCGAAGCCAATACAAGGATGTTCTATTGTTGGTTTAAACGCCCAAGTATATAAGTAAGGAAATTTTTTCTTTTTTAAAATTTTAAATAACGCTTCGTGGTGTTTAGAGCCGACTAGCAGCAAGCCTTCAATGCCACGTGAGATAAGTCGCTCCGCTTGAATCAACTCTTCATCAAGTGAATAGTTCGAACTGGCTATGAACAGCGTATAACCCCTCTCCTGTAACTTTCGCTGAAATGCTTCGATCCCCTCAGCAAAAATAGCATTACTCAATGTCGGTACAATCACGCCGATAGTACGTGTGCGTCGACTCGCTAAAGCTTGAGCAGCACCATGGGGAATATATCCCAATTCATCAATAGCCGCCTGAATTACTTCACTTCGCTTCTGGCTCACATTTTTGACATTTGATAAATACCGTGAAACGGTCGCGGTAGATACACCTGCCAAAGTTGCAACATCGTCGATGGTCGGTCGAGGATTTGACTTATTCTGCAAGCGCTTACGTTTTTCTCTATTCTGTTTGACCATAATCTAATTGCCCGCTCAATATCCAGACTGGACCTCATATTAACAGTAAGTCGAAATCTATTCTTTTAAAAAATAATATATTTCCTTGACAGGTTTATAATCGGCTTCTACTTTTTTAATGTAAGCGCTTGCATTTGTGTGCGATTTTACAAACTGGTGCATACCATGGAGAGATATTAACAAGCGATACAACCAATTTGCGCCATCATTCTTAGAGGTAAAAATATCCAACTGTGAGGAAGCATACATGCCGATTTTAAGCAAAATCACTATCAGCAATACGCTACCAATGCTGTTTTTTGCACTCTACTTGTTCAATGTCATCTCCGCCAAGATCCAAATTTCTCTAGGGGAGACTTCAATCATCCGTATTGGTGATGTTGGAGAATTTTTGTTGCTGTTTTTCGCATCACTCACGTTTGTTATTGACATCCTATCAGCAGAAAAAAAACGCTAATGGAAATGCAAACTCTCAACGCTAACTCAGAAAGGAATTAGATTTATGTCTGCTAAACACAACGATAACACTTTAGAGCAGGAAGGCCGTCGCCGCTTTCTTGAGATCGTATCTAAAGCAGGCTTCACTGCTGCCGTCGTCGCGGGTGCATCGGGTACCCTATTCTCTGCTACCGCCTCTGCTGAAGCGGTAAATGAAGAAAAAGAGCGTCAAATACGCGCCAAGTACACCATGACAATTGCAACGGCATATATCATTGGGGCATCGCGTAGTTACCCTATTTTGCAGCTGGATTTTAAGGAAAATATCCAGAATATGACCAACGGTGCCGTCTACGTTAAGCTCGCACCGGGTGGGCAGCTGGGTACTGGTGGTGCACTGGCACAAAAAGTTCAATCAGGTACGATTCAAGCGGCGCAGCACTCTCTTTCAAACTTTGCCCCTTTTGCGCCGGCGGTCGACCTTATTAATGTGCCTTACTGGTGTGGTGAAAACCAAAAATTTATCAATTTGGTGAATTCAGATGCATGGCGAAGTGAAATAAACCCGAAAGTAGAAGCTAAAGGCTTTAAACCGCTTTGGTATGTCTGTATCGACCCTCGCGTTGTCGCGTTGCGCAAAGGTATCGATGGCCCGATTAGAACGCCTGAGCAAATGGAAGGCATAAAGTTCCGAGTCCCTGGTTCGAAAATTTTACAACAATTCTATCGTCTGCTCGGCGCAAACCCAACACCGGTTGCATGGGGCGAAACGCCCTCGGCAATCAAACAAGGTGTTGCCGATGCGTTAGACCCCTCAGTTGAAGCATTGAATGTGTTTGGGTTTAAAGATGTCCTTTCATGGGTGACTTTCAATCGCTCGGTGCCCGATGCACAGGTCTTCTCTTGTAATCTGGAATGGTTCAATAATTTGCCAAGAGAAGTTCAGCAAGGTATTGATTTTGCTAGTGAAATCACCTCACAGCAAAACCTCGCTAAAGTGCCTGCTGCTCGCGCGTACGCTATGTCTCAGCTTAGTGATGCTGGGGTTCAATTCTATGCACCTAACGCTGAGGAAATGGCGCAATGGGTTGAAAAAGCAGGTCATCAACGTCCAGAGTGGGATGCGATTAAAGTCGAACTTGCTGGTTCGAAAGCCGTATTCGATAAACTTCTAGAAGGCGCAAACACGCCAAGTAAATATTACGTTCACGACGTTTAATCCGTGATTCACTCCCATGCTAACATCTTTTCGAATGTTGCTTGAGCATGTCATACGCTATTGCTGTAGCAGCCTCCAATTTGTGGTGGGAGGTTGCCCCTTAATAGCCAAGAAATACACCTTGTCCTTCTCTGTAGAGATGCTTAACCCTTGGATGTTTCGATGAAATTATTAAGACAGATCGATGAAAACGGTGAGAGATGGTTACTCTTAGTCTTCTATTCCACCATCGTCATAACGATTGCCATGGAGGTCATTCGTCGCTTCGTATTCAGTTATTCTTCTATTTGGGGGGAAGAGATCGCACGTTACGCCTTTATCTATCTAGCTTGGATTGGTGCGTCAGCCGCCGTGAGAGAGCGAGCCCATATTCGCATTGATGTTCTACTGCACTACCTACCACAAAAAGGTAAGGCATTAGTGTATATCTTCGGTGATCTCGTCACGCTATTTTTGGCGCTATTTGCCTTCTACTGGTCTATACATCCCATTTTGGTGTCACTCAAATTCGGTTCTGTCACCCATGGATTGGGGATTAGCCAAGCATGGTTCTTTGCTGCCGTACCGCTTGGTACCGCCATGATGATCTTCCGTCTCTTCCAATCTTTTAAAAGAGATGTTCGAAGTCTATTGCAGGGATCGCCTGTATTTGAAGGCAATCGGCTGTTTGATTAGGAGATCCCATGCTGAACTATTATCAACAATCTGTTGCTATCGATCTGGGCTGGGAGTTTTACGGGCCAGTAATTGCCATACTGATCCTCATCGCGCTGGCTGTACCCGTGTGGGTCTCATTGGGTATTGGCACAATCGCCCTACTCTACGTTACTGAAGTTTTACCGTTGTCACTCTTTGGTGAAGCACTCTTCGATGGCATCGATGCATTTGCCTTGATTGCAGTACCGCTCTTCATCCTTACAGGTGATGTATTAGTAAGGACGGGGCTTTCAAATAAACTGTTGGACGTTGCCAAAGTGACTGTTGGCGGGTTTCGAAGTGGTTTTGGCAGTGCTACCGTTCTCGGTTGTGGTTTCTTTGCCTGTATATCAGGATCCGATGCCGCTGGTGCAGCAGCCGTTGGCCGTATGACCATAGATCGCTTGGTTAAGCAAGGCTACCCAAAACCATATGCTTGCGCGTTAGTCGCTGCAGGCTCGTGTACGGGCATTCTAATTCCGCCTTCCATTGCTTACATCATTATTGGTTTGGTGCTAGGTATTTCTGCGTCAACGCTATTTTTGGCAGCAGCAGTACCAGGGGTCATGGTGATGTGCTCTATTATGGTCACCAATATTATTATGAACCGCATATATGGTTATGAAAATGCTGGCGAAGGCTTTTCGTTAAAGCGTTGGTTCTCTGTGATTGTTGATGCGCGTTACGCGTTAATGGTGCCATTCATTATTTTGGGGGGTATTTACACCGGTATTTTTACCCCAACAGAAGCAGCAGCCGTTGCTGTTGTTATCACCATTATAATTGGGCTATTTCAAGACACATTGACATTAGCCGATTTTCCAAAAATGTTAGAAAGCTCTGCAAAAGTTAACGGCGTTATTTTACCCATTATTGCGCTCTCATTACCTTTGGCCCAAACCTTAGCCGCGTTGCAAGTACCGCAGTTTTTTGTAGAGACAATGACATCGTTTACCGATAGTCGAGAGGTATTAATCCTCATCATGATTGGTATTTTAATATTGGCGGGGTGCTTTATGGAAACGACGCCTAACATATTGATTTTATCTCCTATTCTTCTGCCTCTAGCAAGGGAAATCGGTATGGAAGATGTTCAATTTTGCATCATGATGGTCACAGCACTGGGTGTTGGCTTTATTACACCACCCTTAGGTTTAAACCTGTTTGTTGTTTCAGGTTTAACAGGCACATCCGTATTAAAAATAGCGGCGAGATCTGGGCCTTACGTTATTGCAATGCTAACCGTTGTGTTATTGCTAGCATTTATTCCCGAGCTATCGCTTTGGGCAATCTATTGAATTAACTAGCACGTCGAAGACAGTATTTACCCGACTCACACCGTGACGTCGGCGGGTGAACGACGTCTTTCATTTAATGAGGAAAATGAAATATGGCTATCACATATTTGAAAAAAGCAGGGAAAACAGCTGCGACAGGCGAAGATGATGTACAAGCGCTTGTCAGTGGCATGCTTAAAGAGATAGAAGTCGGTGGTGAAGAAACCACGATTGCTTACACACGCAAATTTGATAATTGGCATGGTGACGTTGTGGTATCAAAAGAGGCGATTGAAGCTGCAGCTGATAGAGTTCCTGAACAACTGAAGAAAGATATTCAGTTCGCCTATGAACGGATTCGTGACTTTGCCAAAGCCCAACGCGACAGCCTAATAGAGTTTGAAGTTGAGCTGTCACCGGGGCTATTTGCGGGTCAGAAATTGATTCCGATGCAAGCGGCAGGCTGTTATATCCCCGGTGGGCGCTACTCCCATGTTGCATCTGCGATAATGTCGGTGGCAACGGCTAAAGTCGCTGGCGTTGAGCACATTATCGCTTGCTCACCACCGGGACGCGAAGGCGGCATTCATCCTGCGATCCTCTATACGTTAAATCTTTGCGGTGCTGACACTATTTTGAATCTCGGCGGTGTGCAAGGAATTGCTGCGATGGCGTTTGGGCAATTTACAGGCGCTCCCGCTAATATTTTGGTCGGGCCTGGTAATCAGTTTGTTGCAGAAGCGAAACGTCAGCTTTACGGACGCGTGGGTATCGACATGTTTGCAGGCCCATCTGAAGTGATGGTGATCGCTGACGAAAACGCAGACCCAGAGCTCGTTGCAGTCGATTTGCTAGGGCAAGCCGAACATGGTCACAACTCTCCAGCGTGGCTGATCACGACATCTGAGGCAGTCGCCCACACGGTGATGAACAGAATGCCAGAATTGATCGCTACCCTGCCCGACCTAAACCGAAAGTCTGCTGCCGAGGCGTGGCGTGACTATGGTGAAGTGATTGTCGTAGAGACAAGAGAAGAAGCAGTAAAACTCAGTGACGAGTACGCCTCTGAGCACCTAGAAGTACACGCTGAAGATCTCAACTGGTGGCTAGATAACTTGCGTAACTATGGCTCGCTGTTCTTGGGGGAAGAGACTAATGTCTCGTTTGGCGACAAGACCTCTGGCACCAACCATATCCTGCCTACAAAAGGCGCAGCGAAATACACTGGCGGATTGAGCGTCGGTAAGTTTATTAAAACCGTCACTTACCAGCGGTCAACACAAGAAGGTTGCCGCGATGTCGCGCAAGTTACTGCCCGTATATCTCGCCTTGAAGGCATGGAAGCACACGCGCGAACTGGTGACGCCAGATTAGCAAAATACTTCCCTGACGAAACCTTCGACCTAGAGCCATAGGAGTTGAGATGAACGCGTTATTTGATTTATCTGGGAGAGTCGCCGTTTGCACAGGAGCAGGGTCTGGACTTGGGCAACGTATCGCTTATGCCTTATCGCAAGCAGGCGCAAGGGTAGTGTTAGTTGGCCGAACACTTTATGCTCTCGAAGCAACACAATCGATAATTGAAGACATAAGCGGCAGTTCCGTATGTGTGAGCGCTGATCTTAGCAAACTCGACGACATCGATACGGTTACAGAGCGGATATCAATACCCTTCGGTGCACCCGACATCGTCGTCAACGCAGCAGGAGTCAATTTGCGCCAAGCACCTGACGAGATCACTCCTCAAAGTTGGCAGCAGACGCTAGATATTAATTTGAGTACGCCCTTCTTCCTCTGTCAGGCTTTAGTGCCCGCAATGATAGAGAAAGGCTACGGCAAGATCATCAACATTGCTTCACTACAGTCTTATCGCGCCTTCGATAACTCTATCGCTTATGGCGCGACAAAAGGCGGCATCACGCAATTAACCCGCGCGATGGCACAGGCATGGTCGAAGTTTGGCATCAATGCTAATGCGATTGCACCCGGATTTTTTGAAACGCCACTGACAGAAAAAGTATTCAGCAACGCAGCGCTTGTCGCCCATCATGCTTCGATGACAGCTATCGGACGTAACGGGCAGCTTGAGGATATTGACGGTTTAAGTGTGTTTTTAGCCTCACATGCATCCGACTATGTCACTGGACAGGTGATCGCCCTTGATGGCGGTTATCTCGCCAAATAGTGCATTTTGTCAAACATCTTGCTACGCCAAAGAGCTAGCGACTAAATCTGTCATTAAGCAAATTACGAGGAGAAGGAGTTCCTGTTATGAAAGCGTTAGTTTATACAGAGACTGAGCAGATGAATTACACCGATACTGATGAGCCAACGCTTCGCGACGATGAAGTTTTGGTCAACATTCGCGCATCGGGCATCTGCGGTTCAGATCTGCATGCCTACTTAGGGCATGACGAGCGACGCCCCGCGCCTCTCATCTTAGGACATGAAGCAACGGGCGTGGTCAGTGGCGGTAAACTGGATGGAAAAATGGCGGTGATCAACCCGTTGGTCAGCTGCGGTATTTGTAAAGCCTGTATGAGTGGCCGTGCCAACTTGTGCCCTGACAGAGAGATCATTTCGATGCAGCCACGTCAGGGGGCATTCGCTCAACGTGTTGCCGTACCTGAAAGCAATTTGGTCGCCCTGCCCGATGGGTTATCGGCAACCAAAGCGGCGTTAACTGAGCCCGTCGCAACCGCGTGGCATGCAGTTGTTTCAGCAGAGCAACTGAGCAACCGCCCGCTGAATGAGTGCCGTGCGCTGGTGATGGGTGGCGGCGCGGTTGGTCTAGCCGCTGCCCTTTCTCTGCACGCCCATGGTTGTCGCAACATCTCGCTGGCTGAGACCAATGCCTTACGACGCAAAACGGTGAATCAAACCGAGGTCTGTACCACCTTCGACCCAACCTATGAACACCCACTGAGTTACAACAGTATTGATATCGTCATTGATTGTGTCGGCGCCAAACCCACACGCGAGCTTTCTTCTGCGGTAATTCGCCCCGGTGGGATCATTATTCATGTGGGTTTGCTAGACAACAGCGACGGCTTCAATATCCGAAAGGTCACCCTGCAAGAGGTGCTGGTCAAAGGCAGTTACACGTACACCATGCTCGATTTCCGCGCCACTGTTGCGGCCATGAACAACGGTTTACTTGGTGACTTAGATTGGTTTGAGACACGACCACTCAGTGAGGGAAACCAAGCTTTTCGCGATCTACTGGGCGGCAATGTGTCGGCAGCCAAAGTGATACTACTACCCGAGGCTTGATGCCTCTCAACTAAACAACGCACTGAGTTGAGCAACCCGCTTAATACTCAAGGTGATTATCAAAAGTTCAATCAAAAGGAGATGATTATGAGTGCACCTGATTTTCTCGTCCATGACTCAATCGATACGGTTGGTGTCATCGTGGTCGAGGGCATAGAAGCAGGCCAAACACTGACAGGGTGGGTAATGGATACCGATGAAACCATTACCGTCTTATCACTCGACCCTATTCCGCTGGGTCACAAAGTCGCGTTAAGTGATATTAGCGATGGCGACACAATCATGAAATACAGCAACGATATTGGTAAAGCCGTTGCGGATATCAAAAAAGGCGGACATGTACATGTCCAAAATGTTAAGACGAAAAGGTGGTAAGTTATGAGCAAGACAACTTTTATGGGGTATCGCCGTGAAAATGACCGCGTAGGTGTTCGCAACCATGTCATCATTCTTCCCCTTGATGATCTCTCGAACGCGGCTTGTGAAGCGGTAGCGAATAACATCAAAGGGACGTTGGCAATGCCACACCCTTATGGTCGCTTACAATTTGGTGAAGATTTAGAGCTTCACTTTCGTACCTTGATCGGCACGGGTTGTAACCCAAACGTTGCTGCTGTGGTAGTTATTGGTATCGAACCTGAGTGGACCGGACGTGTTGTCGAGGGGATACGTGAATCAGGCAAGCCAGTCATGGGCTTTGCTATTGAGCAAAATGGTGATATTAACACCATCGCGGCAGCCTCGCGCGTGGCAAAAGAGTATGTACAGGCAGCAAGTGAGATTACACGTGAAGAGTGCGATATCAGTGAGCTTTGGATCTCAATGAAGTGTGGTGAATCAGATACCACGTCAGGCTTGGCAGCGAACCCAACCTGCGGTGATCTGTGTGACAAACTGACGGCGCAAGGCGCAACCTTATGCTTTGGCGAAACTTCTGAATTGACAGGTGCAGAGCAGATTTGCGCTACCCGCGCCGCAGACGAGGCGACAGGACAAAAGTTCCTTGATACTTGGCAAGCCTATATGGACGAGGTTATCGAACCACATAAGACATCGGATCTTTCTGATAGCCAACCGACCAAAGGAAATATCCTAGGTGGACTCACCACCATCGAAGAAAAAGCCTTTGGTAACTATCAGAAAATCGGTAAGACTAGTCAATTTGTTGATGTATTGAAACCCGCTGAGTGTCCAGAAAAAGGCCCAGGTTTGTATTTCATGGATACTTCATCTGCTGCGGCAGAATGTGTCACCTTGCAAGCAGCAGCTGGATTTGCGGTGCACTTGTTCCCAACGGGGCAGGGCAATGTCATCGGTAACCCGATCGTGCCAGTGATAAAGATCACAGCCAACCCACGTACAGTGCGTACCATGGGCGAGCACGTAGACGTTGATGTATCTGGTATTTTGCGCCGAGAGTTGAATATGGATCAAGCAGGCGACGCACTGATTGACATGACATTACGTACCGCAAACGGTCGCTATACCGCAGCAGAAGCTTTGGGACACCGCGAGTTCGTGTTTACCAAGCTCTATCGCAGTGCATAAGTGTTACCTGAACACTAAGAAATATTGCGTGTCTCTGACAAATAAGGCGAGACACGCTACTTTAGTGTATCCACTGCAGTAAGACTATTCCGAACAAAACCTAGCAAAAAGACTGCTAAAAACGCACGGGGTTTCTCTCATTGAGCGGTCGAAGCTACTGTGCAGCGATAAAATGCGATTTAGGGCGACGTAGCTCTTCTTGCAATTCAGATAATGCCTCATTCCTTATTTCTGGGGCCGGATGACAAGCTTTTCGCAGCGCATCGTCTAACCAATATGTGATATCATCGCGCCACGGAGTCATCGGTTGATACCTTTCGATAGCACTTTCTGGTGCATATTATGCAGCTGCCCCGATAACGTCAGTTCCAGAGAATATTGTTCAGACTTTCAAGTTGAAGAGCAAAGTTTATAGCCTTCAGCTCTAACAGCACATTCTTAAGCAATATCGTCAAGAACACCCACGGATTTGAATCGTGATAGGTATATCAAGAGACTTGTAATCATAGCTTTGTTCAGAAGCTATTTAGGCATCCGGAAGATAACTTGTCCGTACCAAGGAAGATGAACAAGGCATATTCGCCCCAGGTCGAGTGCTAAATTTTTGTTAATGCACCTCGCTTTTCTATGTTTCATCGAAGAACAACCCCCATTGTCCCCAAAAAAATACTTTATGGTGGGGCTAAATACCCTGTGTTAAGTATAAAAAAAGGAAACTAATAGCGGACTCTTCGGTCAGATCTTTTGTTCAAAAGAGACTCATCACAAGAATATAAAACTCAAAGTGCTTGCTGATTAGAGATGGGCGATATGATCAAAAAGATTCATTATTGAAACTATTATTGATCCGTTAAAGAACATATCTCCGATAGAGCATTCAAGACACAGCAGCTTACATAGCTATATGTGGGTAAGGGCGCGAATATACTTTGTTAATGTGATGTAAAAAGAACTTTTTCCCTGTAATCTTTATTCCATGCGGCTTGGTTCATCTTTCTTGGTACAGACAAGTTACCCTCTGATTTTCTAAATAGGTTCTGCACAAAATGACGACAACAAGCCATATTCAACGCTGAATCCCCAGCGTAAATTCGCTGCTCGTCTTCTTTGAAAATTACGTCCAACGCCCAGTGCTGCTGATTCCCAATATGCCAATGCTTTCTTGTTGCCTTTGAGGCTAACTCTAAAGATAAATGGTCTGTGCAAATATAGTACGAAGTTTCATAACTTCCTTTCCCTTTGACACTCCTATCTCTTACCACTGCAACAATGCTTTTTACGAGACACCACTTCTGTCTGAGTGCTTCGCTGAAGGCTGCAGGAAGCACGTAAATCTCACGAACCTCTTTTCTACCATGCCCTTTCTCTTCCGTGATGTATGATTCTTGTTTATCTTCAGGCAAAGCCCAATAGTCTTGGAATTGCACATCAATTTCTGCTAATAAACTTGGTTGATTCAGTTTAACTTGTACTAGGATATCTCCACCTTTATCAACTACTTTATTCAGTGTTTCAACCTGACAATGCAGGGCATCAGCAGTTAATAAACATCCTTTGATATCTAAAGCGTCTAGCATGTTTCTTATTGCTCGCAGCTCCATACCTTTGCCGTCACAAGGTTGGTGTGTGAGAGTCAAACCCTCGTCTACATCAAATGCCGAAACCATATAGAGGGGGTGCTGTTGTTTGCTTGCTTTTGCCCCTTTTAGAACCTTCCCATCAACACTGATTATAGGCTGAGCATGCTTCTCTCTGTGCAAATTGACCCAGCCCACCATAGCTTCCAATAGCGTCTCTGGCACAACGGATCTCATGATCGCAGCTATATTATGTCGAGTGGGAAGACCATTTTCGTAGGGGAAATACTCACGTAACCACTCGATATTTCCTTCACCGAAATCCTTAATCTCTGTCCATTTATTTTGACCACACATCATGGCTGTTATGACCACGAAAGCGACTTCCATAACAGGATAAACTTGATTGATGTGCGAACGGGTATCTTTCACTTTTTTTAGTTGCTCAATGATAATCATGTGCGAATTTCTCATGTTTTTTTACTTCATGATCAGATCGTGATTATCTAAAAAAGTTCTCTGTAAAATAAATCCATTATTTTCAATGGTTAAAGTTCGATCCCGCCCTTATATGTGGGTGGACTAATTGCTTATTGCCTAACACTAGAAAAGCCATCACTTAACATCACAAGCGCAGAAAAACAGAGTTGATGGTGATGGCTTAAATCGATCTCAGGTTAAGTATTAATTCTGGTTGATCTTCTCCGCAACGAATTTAACGATTTCATCGTACATCTCAGCAGGCAAGCGGCTTAACTCTATCTTTAAGCCACGATTATCGTTACTGCGAGATACCTTAGCGTATTGGTTTTTATCTGCAAACGTTGCTATCGGCTCGGTTTTCCAAAACGTTTTGGTTACTTTTTTCGCAAGCTTAGCTTCAATAACCGCTAGCACGTGCTTTTGTTTGTCTTCCACACTTTCAGCGTTGTCAAAATCAAACGTCAGTGAACTGAGAAAGCATGAAATAGACGTTTTTTCTTTTTCTATTTGCTTTTCAGCTTTAGCAAGTTTGGCATAATAGCCATTGGGGATACCTTCACAATCTGGGAAGATTTCAATCATACGCTGGTCAATGGCTGCCGCAGCAAAGCGTTTTCGACACGTTTCTCGACCAATATTGAGGTGGCCTGCCAGTTCATCAATCTTAGTAAGACCATGCTCTTGCATAATACTTACGTATTCGGCACCCAGCTCACGATAAGATAAACGTTTAACCGACTGAGTCGTACCAATGAAAGCAATAAGGTCAGCTTGCTCGATCTCTCCTTCAATTACCCATAAAGGTAGATCTTTTTGCGCATAAATACAGCTAAAGCGGCGACGTGAACTATCAAGTAGTTGATAAATGCCCTGCTCATTTTTAGTGGCGACCCCTTCGCTATGTACACCTTCTTCTTCAATACTCGGCAAAATATCACGTACGGAGTCTAAGCAGAGCGATTCTTGACGACGTGGGTTGAGCGGATGAATCACCGTTTTACTTTCAAGTTGATCGGCTTTAACGATCACGCGCTCGGCCATCGCAGTTTTGCCACTGGCGAAGGTGAAGACTTTCTTCGGGCTTTCAGTCTTTGTACGTTTTCCCAGCTGATTGCCTTGGTTAAAACCTGTGCGCTTATCTTGTGGTCGTAACATATTATAGCCCCTTCGCTGCTAGTTGTTTAATTTCAGTGATGAATTGGTGGTATACGGCATTAACGGACGTCATCGCTAAATCAAATTGCTTACCACTACAGACCTGTTCAGATTTGCGGATATCGAGCACGGTTCGGTTACTCTCTGCTGCCGCAACAAACGCTTCAGAGTGACGAATTGCGGTGGACAATAAGTGCCCCTGTGCTGCGCGTAGAAGTTTGTCGAAGACTTTCACCTCATGAGCACTCTTCTCGTCAAAGTTCACCGGAAGAAGTTTAGCCCACTTTAGGTTTTCGCCTTGCGATGGTAGCGCTCTAAAGGTACCTGGCATTGTAGCCATATAGTTACTGGTCGAGGCAAAATCGAACTCACGTGGTGTGACTGGAATGAGTGCCGCATCAGCAGCTTCATTCACTGCCCACAAAATTGGCGAGTTCTGAGGTGGAGTATCAATGAATATTAGATCATATTCTTCTTTCAGTACCGGTAAGATTTTATCGCGTAGAACGCTCACTAATTGTTGTTGTCCGGTTTCATCTTGACCCCAATAGCTATCAACAAAACGTTCGTCGGACGGGAAGGCCGGAATCACATCCAGATTCGGCAGATGCGTTTTGAATGGAATTGCTTTAACCAGTTCGTCATATCCAAAATCGTTCAGGTATTGAGAGAAGTCTCCTTCAGGTTCTAAGTCGGCTAGTGCAATATCGACAGCTGTCATGTACACCGATTCATTATCGGCTTGGTGAATGAGGTTTTGCCCCGTTGAGCCTTGTGGGTCTAAATCGATGACTAAGCAACGTGCGTTTAGGTTAAGGTCTAAGGCTGCAGCGGTTGCTAGGGTCACTGTTGTTGTCGATTTCCCGGTTCCCCCTTTGTGGTTTTCGACCACTACCGTTGTCGGTTCAAAACGTTGTTTGTACTTTGGAAAGTCCATGAAACTCATCATGTTCGCCACATCAAAGCGATTATAAAGATGGGTACGACCTTGAATGATAGGAGCACCTATCACTCCTTGCTCTGTCGCTTCATCGATTCGAGTATTAAACGTTACACGCGATAGACCAAACAATTCTTGAAGTTCTTTTTTCTTCAATGAATGATTGTAGATCAAACGGTCAACACGGCCTTCTACTTCAGTGTCGGTCACTTTGATTTGCATGCGTTCTTTAATAATAGCTTTGAGATCAGCCTGTTCTTGTCGCATGCGTTCACATACGAGTTCCAATGAGTCGATGATAGTGTTCATGAGATGTCCTTAGTGCCTTAATCGCTTTTCTGTACTATAAGACAATTTTAGGAGTAACTAAACCTTAAAAGTGTTAATTGGCGTTTAATTAGTTTAAATGTCAGGGTTGTTATTAAGTCAAATATGAATCGTATGTGCCGTTAAATCGCTCACTCAGGTACTCCCTAAAAGTCAACTGGGCGAGGTGGTTCGCTATAGACTCAATCAATGATCGAAGCTAGGAGTAGTTTGTATAGATACGATGGACGCAACACATTAAATTTGACGAGCTGTAAATATTGCATATCGTTAAATGTGAATCTGGTTTATTTTAGAACCATATTTTTGGGGAGGGGTATGTCGATTTTTCATCGCTCATTGGCTTTCATTATGCTTGCGATAGTGATAGTGATAGTGAAGTGTTTGCCTTCCATATTATGGCCTAACAATGTGCATGAAGAGCTTACAGTTTCATACATTAATTCTGTCTACATATTTGATAGCAATGTGAAAGATATTGAACATTTGACAGCAACCATAGAATCTCCGGTTTATATCATTAATCCTAATGATTCAGTTATGACTCAACTTGTTACAATTGCTGAAAATCATCCGAGTGCGAATGTATGGAACATTGTTGCTCATGGACGACCTGGTGAACTCCAATTAGGGAAAGAATTGTGGAATGCACATTGGTTAGAAAGCTCAGACCTAACTTACCTAAAAGGCATTCTTCCAAGCCAAAGTCTATGGCATTTATACGCCTGTGATTTAGCTCAAGGAGAGCAGGGTAAAACGTTTGTTAATGAGTTGGCTGATACGCTCGATATCTCTCTAGCGGCTTCAATTAACAAAACTGGTGTGATCTATGGCTCAGATACAAGGTTAGAGTTTCATTCCTCAAATACTATAGATAACAAGGCATACGTTAAAAGTGCCATCAACTTTACAGGCTATCAATATACTCTTTCACTATCTGATTTACAGAACTATGCGCAGGGTTCAAGCACTACGCCTCCAAGTGACACGACTTATACGTCGGCAAGCATAATCAATGTTCGTACTGAAAATTTTAGTGATTATAACCAAGAGTTAATAAATCAAAGTAGCACTCTAGATTTTACTACTACACTAGATGTTCAAGCGCTAGTTGATGCCATCAATGCCCTGGACGATTATTCCGATGGCACTACAACCACTGCGCCAAGTATCACCACCTATCACACCGCAGGCTTTGATGAACTTAAAGATGTGAATCTTGCGGTAATGAACGCCGCGCTGGTCAACAACACCTTAACCACCCTTGCTGATATTCAAACGGCGCTGTCCGCCTTAGAGACATTAGTAAGCTATGCCCTCGACGATACTAGCACAACGCCAACTGTGGGTGATTACACCAATGCAGGTGTCACCTCGGTTGACAGTAATATCCTTGACTACCTCAATAGTCACATGAATAAAGAACAGCGTGTGGGTTTCACCCATTACTTCAAAGCCTCTAATGTGCATGCCAATGACTACTATGGTTCGTCTGTAGCGATATCTGACGATGGCATGACGGTGGCGCCATTTACCTCTACCGCTGCGAAGGCGGCACCTGGCAAGAGGTAAATATATTACAAACCAATCAAACCACTTACCATGCTCATGATATGGGCATGAGCAGTGACGGACGTCGGTTGGTGATGACCGCAGGTACAATGAGCTATGTGTTTGATGCTGCGATAGTCGATGGTCAACCGGATTGGAGCGGCACATGGACGATGACGTCAATCAATACAGGCGTGACTAGTTCGTTGAGCTTTGCAGATATAAGTGCCGACGGTAATGTGTTGGTTATTGGTGATTATGCTTACAGTACAAATTCGGGACGTGTCCGTATTTACCAATTTATTGATGGTAGCTGGGTTTATCGTAATCAGTTTATAGGTAGTAGCGGTAGTTATTGGGGTTTTTCTAATGCCGTGTCCAGCAATGGTGATGTGATTGCAGTGGGGGCATTCAAACAGAGAAATACTGGTTATGTGTCTGTGTATCGTTATAACGGCAGTAATTGGGGGTTTGAGCAAAGCTTTCGTAATACAAATTATGCCACCGATGATTTTTTTGGGACCGGGGATCGCATTACTGTAGGCGCGAGGCTAGAAGATGGTGCGACCAACAGTCTTTCAGGTCAAGGTGCTGTTTTTGTGTTTGATTACGATGGCAGCAGTTGGAGTGAAACTCAGGTGCTGCGTGCCAGTGATGCAGAAGAAAGTGACGGCTTTGGTTATCAAACGTAACTGAGTGCCGATGGGTTGAAACTGGTGGTGTCTACACTGAATGCCGAGGCTGTGTACAGTTATTACCTGGCGAATGCCGACGCCACTCAGTGGCAAGCCAGTGAAACAATTTTTAGCTCGCCATCAAGTAGAACCGATGAATTTGGTAGTTATGCACTTGCCTCTAATGGGACCGATATTATCGTCGTGGCTTCCTACGATGATTACAACTACAACGGTATTCTCACCAACAGCGACAGCAACACCGTGTTTGATGCCAATGACACCAGTTCTACTGGCACCGCCTTTGATAACACCGATACCAGCTTGGGCAATTCAGGTGGTGCTTATGTGATAGCCAATGAGCCGTATGCGTTATCGAGTCTAGACAGCCTACAAGCCAGAGTGGATGCCTCGAATGCCATTTTAGCGTGGGCAGCAGGGGGCAGCACCGCACCCAGCGTTCAGCAATATAAGGATGCGGGGATAGAAAATGTCACGGCTTCCAACCTTGCTGACATGAACACACAAATTCAATCTTTAGCGCATACAGACATGGCGAACGTGCAGCCAATGGTGGATGCGATAAACAAAATTCTGGCATACACCACAGATGTCACTAACCCAATCCCAACAGATGCGGATTACACCTTGGCTGGCATTAGTGGGGTAGATACCAATAACGTCGATACCTTGAACGGCTATGTCGGTGGTTAAAGTGTCGCGGTTGCCGATATTCAAGTCTTGGTAACCCAAGTTGATCATTTGTTGGTGCTCCGAGATTACAGTGCCGATGCGACCAATACCGAACCGATTCTGGCTAATTTTACCGGCGCAGGGATCAGTACCTCACGCGCAGTCAATCTTGCGGTGATGAATACCGCGCTGGTCAACAACACCTTAACCACCCTTACTGATATTCAAACGGCGCTGGCAGCCATAAGCACATTAGTGAATTATGCCCTCGACAATACCAGCCTAATGCCAACGGTGGGAGACTACACCAATGCAGGTGTTACCTCCGTTGGTAGTAATATTCTCAACTATTTAAATAGCCACTTAGACAAAGAAAAACGTGATGGTTTAACCCATTATCTTAAAGCCTCTAATGCCCACGAAAATGATTATTTCGGTTATCAAACCGCGATTTCAGACGATGGCTTGATCCTTGCGGTATTGGCTTACCGAGCGCCAAGTACAGCAATTGAAACGGATGATGCTGGTGCGGTGTATATGTATCGCCGTAATGGGGACACATGGATAGAAGTGGCAACTCTGCGATCAGAACAAACCTCTAACCATGCTTGAGACATGGCGATGACCCCTGACGGGGAACGTGTTGTCATGCTTGCCCCTTATGTCGCTTACATTTTTGATGTGCCGACGGTCGATAGTCAGCCAGATTGGGATGGTACTTGGTCACGCACCAACTATAGTCACGGAGAATCTGACTCCAGTCTTTACCTTGCTTTAAGTGCTGACGGAAAAACCCTCGTTACCAGTGATGGTTATTACAATACACAATCTGGTCGTGTGCGTGTCCATCAAGAAGTGGATGGCAACTGGACGTATCGAACACAATTTTCAGGTTCAAGTTACACATATTTTGGTGAGCATTCTATTACAGTCAACGGAGATGGCAGTGTGATTGCCGTGGGGGCGTACTCCGAGAATTTGCAACAAGGCTACGTCGATATTTACCGCCAATCGAGCGAAACGAGTTGGACACGTACCCGTAATAATTTAGCCGCCTCCAATGGAACGAGAGGGGATTATTTTGGTTACACGGTCAGTCTAAACCGAGCGGGTGACCGTTTAGCGGTCGGTGCAAAATATGAAGACGGGGAAAGCATCACTATCAACGATCAAGGTGCTGTGTATATTTTTGATTACGATGGTAGCAGTTGGAATGAAACCCAGATCTTGTGTGCCAGTGATGCGGCAGCGGGCGATGATTTTGGTGAGTGGGTCGTATTAACAGGGTCTGGTGATCAACTCGCCGTATCAACACAAGATGCCGAAGCCGTCTACACCTATGACTTATCGAATGCAGACAGCACCACATGGCAAAGTACCGAAAACAGTTTTGCTTCACCAAGTTCACGTACCGATGAATTTGGTACATGGGGCTTAGCATTTAATGGTAATGACGTCGTGGTAGGCGCATATCACGATGACACGGGGTATCAAGGCATTGTCACTAACTTCGATGCAAACAGCACCTTTGATGAGAATGATGCGAATTCAACAGGTATTTCATTTGATAACACAGACACAAGCATCGCAAATTCAGGCGGTGTTTATGTGATAGCCAATGAGCCGTATGCGTTAACAAGCTTGGACGGTTTGCAAGCCAGAGTGGACGCTTCGAATGCCATCTTAGCGTGGGCGGCAGGGGGCAGCACCGCACCAACTGTGCAGCAATATAAAGATGCGGGGATAGGGAATGTCACGGCTTCTAACCTTGCAGATATGAATTCACAAACTCAATTGCTTGCTCACACCGACATGGCGAACGTACAGCCGATGGTGAATGCGATTAACAAAATCCTCGCTTACACTACGGATGCGACTAACCCAGCGCCGACCGATAACGATTACTTACTGGCGGGGATCAGCAATGTCACGGCAGATAATCTGGCGTTACTCAATGTCGATGTCGGTGATGAAGCCTCAACCTTGCCAGAAATCCAACTTACTGTCGACCAATTAAGTCATCTCGTATTAATCCGTAATTACAGCCAAGACAGTACCAATACTGAGCCAACGTTGGATAACTATACGGGTGCAAATATTGGTGCGCCGCGTGCGGAAAATATCGCGAACTACAACACGGTAATTGGTGATGCCTTATTCGCCACGCGGGTTGAACTTGAGAATGTGGTTACGCCATTAATACACTTGATGATTACGCCGATGGCACCATAACCACAGCTCCAAGCATCGCAACCTATCACAGCGCAGGCTTTGGCGAGCTAAAAGCGATGCATCTACCAATTATTAATGCAGAGGTCAGTAACAACACCTTATCGACGCTTGCCGGGATCAAGTGCCCGTCAACGCTCTAGCGAGCTTAGAAAAGTATGCAATCGATAATGCGAATACCGCACCGAGCCTTAATGACTACAGCAATGCATGAATAACCTCGGTAAGCAGTAACATTGTTGATTACTTCAATAGCCGTCTATATGAAGAAAAATTCGACAGTTTCACTCACTATTTAAAAGCCTCGAATTCCGATGTCGGCGATAAATTTGGTCACGAAACGGAAACCTCGGCAGATGGCTTGACCATTGCGGTATTGGCGAGGTATGCACCCAGTGTGGATGTGGCAACCGATGACGCCGGTGCCGTGTATGTCTACCGACGTACAGGGGATACCTGGAATGAGGTGGCAATACTGCGCAGTAACCAAACGGTGAACCATGCAGTAAGAATGATCATGAGCAGTAATGGTCAGCGCATCGCCATGTCGGGTGTGAATAGCGCATACGTCTTTGAGGTCAACCTCGTTGATGATGTACCGCAATGGGCGCAGCCATGGAGCATGACGGCGGTCAATCATGGCATCACAGATGAGTTAAACACCGTTCTTTTAAGTCCGGACGGTAGCACCCTATTTGCTGCCGGTGCGCTCAATTCCGAAATGAAGATTTTCCAAAAGCAAGCGATGGGATGGGCGTTGCTTCAAGAGCTTGACCACA
>NZ_JBQKUM010000084.1:0-19676 GCF_054968605.1 Pseudoalteromonas sp. G5_S1_14_S5
GGTTAATCCGCCTTAGAAATTACAATCGTAAATTTAGCCCCACCATGACTGCTACCATCGATCTTGATACTCCAACCTAACTTCTTAGCCGCAGAGTTTGCAATAGCAAGCCCCAATCCAAAACCGCCGGTTGAAGCGCTTCTGCTCGAGTCTAAGCGAGAAAATGGAACAAAGACTTCATCACGACGCTCCTCAGGAATACCAAGCCCATTGTCCTCAACGACCACTAGCCAGCTTTCCGAGTTTTCATCTAAAGTCAGCCAAACCTGGTCTTTAGTATAGTTGCCAGCATTCTTGAGGATATTATCAAACACCAAACGAGCCATGGAGCAGTCACACTTTATCGTACTGTCTTGATTCACCTTTGACTCAAAGGTCACATTGTCCAACTCGGAATAACGAATTCGATCTAAACAATATTCAAGTAAACTCGCTCTTTCTTTCACCAACTCGAAGAAGGAGTTGTCAATAACATTCAGCTTCGAGAGCATAATGATCTCTGATGTGAGCTCGTTAATCTCATCCACATAGCTATCGATATCATCGAAAAGAGCTTGATGCTGCTCAGGCGCTCCTCGCCTCAGTATATCAGTCGCTAACTGTATTCGGCTCAACGGAGTTCGAACTTCATGAGGAATTGCTTGAGCAAATATATGGCTCTCTTTCACCTTTCTTTCTATCTCTTCAGCCATGCAATTAAAACTGCTAGCCAATTCCGAAACAGGATGAATATCTTCAGTCTCAAAACGCGTACTAAGTTTACCTTTACCAAACTGTTTCTGCTTCTCAACTAACGACTCAATTCTCTCTTGAAAGCCTCTAACCGGTAAGTAAATACTTGCTCCAATCACAATGATGACCGCAAGCAGAAGTCCAATTAAAAAGTGTCGCTCTGAATCCTCATACCATTCAATTTCAGGCGAAAAAAAATCCCCGACTTCATAGAATGCAAAGCTATACTTGGAATTCGGGAGTTGGTACACGGCCGCGTACAAATTGTTTTCGCTGAGATAAATAGGCACACCATTTAAGATGGTATGTAACTCGCATCGTTGACAAGGGGCTCTTCCCGACCAATTGTCTAACAGCCGTAAATTGAAAATAAAAAACTGTTGATGACCTGTTCTATCGAGTTGCTTGTAGAGCGAATCTTCTTTGTCTCGTTGTTGGATATACTGCTCGACAAAGTACAACCCATCATTGAGAAAAGTCTCAATCTCTGTTTTTCTCATATGTCCTTCACCAAAGTGTAGAAACAAAAAGATTGTCGTCGACATCCCTGTAACAATACCAAGGTAGAGCCGAGCAAAAATAGAAACAGAGCGAAGCTTCTCTTTAATAAATTTAAGCAACCAGCATATACCCCTTATTACGTACCGTGCGTATAAACTGTTTGTCTTTTGCGTGAACACGCAGCTTTCGGCGTAAACCAGATACTCGCATATCAATCGAACGATCGTTAAACGCATAATCTATTCCTCGGAATAGCTGGCAACATTGGTCCCGGGTAACGACTTGGCAGACATTCTTAACGAGAAGATTCAAAATCTCAAACTCTGCGGATGTGAGATTCAAGTTTTGTCCGTATAAAGTGGCACTTTGGGCTGCGCTATTAATGGCGATCTCACACTGTTTCTCTGACACCGTTTTCGCCGTTGTTGTAACCGGCGTTGCACGTCTCAGCAGAGCTTCGATTCGAGCCAACAATGCATGCCCTCGTATCGGCTTAGCCACATAATCATCAGCACCGAACTTAAATAAGCTTACTTCACTCATTTCATCTGCAGAAGCAGTCAACACTAGGATTAATCCATTGTAAAACTCACGAGCCTCCCGGCAAATTTGTGCGCCACTCATACCTGGTAACATAAGGTCCAACAACACCAAATCAGGTTCAATACTTCGGATAGCTTCAAGTGCCAAGTTTCCCTCATGAACGACGCTCACTTCATACCCTTCCGCTTCTAGGTAGAGTGTGGTTAAACGAGCGATCTCTTGATCATCTTCGACAATGAGTACTTTGGTTTTCGACATATCTATCACCAGTATTTATTAAAAGCGTGGGCAGTATATATACTGTTCATATATCATCAATATTGTTATTAAAGTCAAGACTTTACCGTACGCAAAACATAATAATCATATTTGTACATCTACGTTTACAAAATCAGACATCAAATCGCCTGCAAGCCTCGATTTACATAGGATCCGCAAACTGACACCGATTGCATTTGATGTCGTATCTCATCCTAATCACTTACACTTGCTTTATTTTCTTACCCACACTTACATTAAAATTGTTTACAAAAAACAATCAAATCAACCATCTTTTAATCAGTCACACCGCAGTTTATAAAACCAAGGAGTAGACTCCATTTAGATAAAAAAACCAGAAAGTTCGGCTGACCACGAAAGGAAACTGATCACCTGTTTCACTCATCAGCACTTTCCTTTTCTGCTCCCCCATTCCTTCCTATAAAGTCATTACCACTTCAAGTAACATTCACTACATCAATAGCTCGTTTTGTAGTCTGTCATTTAATCACTCCTTAGAGGGCCCCTCTTAAAATGAATAAACCGCTTTCACTGTTTGGCTGCGTCTGCTTTATTTTCAGCACCATTACTTGCTGATAGCGATAAGCAAGAAACGATAAAAAAGATTCAATCTCAGGTGAGTTCTTGGATTGATATTCAGGTCGCTCCGCAAAACAGCATTATTCAAAAAATGGTCTTTGACTGTGAATTTTATAGCGCAACTCCTATTCGAAGCTATCGAAACGGTCTATCCAAATCATTCTATGTTTGATGGGAACTTCCCTAAGGAAATCATAAAGAAGCCAAATGGATGGCATTTTATTGATGGTGAAATCTTCGATGATAAAAAAGGTTATATCATCGAAACAACTCCGGAAGGGAAAGTGACCAAGATCATCCGCTAATTAAACCTATAAACACACCTTTCTCACTAATACGGAGAGGGTTTGATTTGTATTAATAAGTCACCGAAGTAGGCCTGCTTGCTCGGTGGCATCCAACTAAAACTTCCTCACGTGGAGTCCAGCATGATGACAAGTTATCAATCATTCGAGTACCTAAAGTGTCCTATTTGGATATATGACATCGATAACAAAAGAATCACATGGGCAAACCAGAGTGCTCTTCCTTTGTGGGAGGCGGAATCTTTGTTTGAACTGACATCACGCGACTTTAGTGTCGAGATGTCAAAGGCAATAGAGGCGACTCTCGAAGAGTATCAAAGACAATTTCTACGTGGTGAAAGCATCAAAACATGGTGGAACTTCGCCCCCAAATACATAGCCAAACGCGCACTATGCCAGTTTTCTGGTATCCCTTTACCTGATGCTCGAACGGGCATGTTAGTTCAAGTTGTTGCCGAAGAAGGCAGTCTTAAGCAGGAGCTCGCTTTCTCAGGCGGAGCGAACCTTTCTCTACTATTTGACCGTTCAGGTAAGATAGTAAGCACTAACTCTGCGTTTAATCAAAACTATGGCTCACCGTTTACCACCCTCTCCGATTTTCTTTCCAGCGAAGAAACTGCAGCCCATTAGCTATTTTCAGCACGAACGGGCCAGGAGATCCTAGAAGAAGTGAGCTGTACCATAGGTGACAAAACCCATCACTTTGACGTTCAGGGTAAGTGGCTGTTCGACAAGAGTGAGCTACTGTTAGACCTAACCTGTACTACCAAGCAAAAAGAAAAGCTGATAAAAGCCAGGTACAACGCGGAGCACGATTGCTTAACAGAGCTTCATAACCGCAGAGGGATCACCAACTTACTACAAACCAGTATTGCCTACCGCTCCCCTTTTGAGTTGATGTTTGTTGACCTCGATGGCTTTAAGCTCGTCAATGACACCTATGGGCATAGCGTGGGAGACCAACTGCTAAAACAAGTCGGTGAGCGCCTAAAACAGTTAGTTGATGAAACCTGCATGATTGGTCGCTTTGGTGGCGATGAGTTCATCGTGATTGCTCACGCCTGTCGAAATCAAAACATTCCTCTGCTTTGCACACGCATTATTGATGCATTAAACCGAAGTTTTCACATCAGTGGAATTGGTACTCTGTCTGTGGGTTGCAGCATCGGTACTGCAAACTTTCCAGATAACGCCGTAGACCAAGAGTCATTACTAAAACAAGCGGGCATGGCAATGCACATGGCAAAAGCCAACGGACGTAACCGCTTCCAAACTTTCACACCTAGTTTAGCTCGTGAGCTTCATCGGAAAGTAGAAATTCGCCATCGCTTAGCTCACGCTCTAGAGAATGAAGCTCTTGAACTGCACTACCAACCGATCATGAATATCAGCAGTGATAAAGTGAAAGGATTTGAAGCACTGCTACGCTGGTCAGATACAGATTTAGGGGACATTAGACCTGACGAGTTTATCGCTCTAGCAGAAGAAACAGGTCAGATTGTCCCGCTTGGAAAGTGGGTGCTCAACTCCGCGCTTAAGCAGCTATCTATTTGGCACCGAGAATTTGATAACCAACTAATGATGAGTATCAACATCTCGAGTATTCAAATGCATGCAACCTTTGCAGACCAACTATCTGCAATGCTCAAATTCTATAATATCCAACCTCAGAGCATCGCCCTTGAGCTCACTGAGTCATCCATGATTTTCAAACATGGCGAAGTTAGACAAGCATTATGCGACATTGCTAAGTTGGGTGTGGAGTTGCATCTAGATGATTTTGGTACTGGTTACTCTTCTCTATCTATGTTGCATGACCTACCTATTAGTACTGTCAAGCTCGATAAGAGTTTTGTGCACGGGTCACACAAAGGCAGCAAAGCCATTGTTCAAGCAACCCAAGCTATCTGTGACAAATTAGGGCTAAAAGTAGTCGCGGAAGGTGTTGAGACAGAAACACAGAAGGACTTTTTAGTCGACTGTGGTTACCAATATCTGCAGGGGTTCTTGTTTAGTAAACCAATCCCTTCAAATGAAGTCGAAAGTAAGTTTTTATTCCTTCGATAAGTCAGTGTTATTCACTTGAGATGGCGAATGAACAATAGTGGCGAGTATAGGCTCAAGCATCGTGTATTTGGCCTAAAAAGCTGCTGAACATGTCGAGCTATTAACACTCAGCAGGAGTAGACTTCTCATTCATAAAATCTCTCCTTCGTCTCAATATTTCAGTTAGTTACCAGTTCTTTATATCAATTCTTGTTCAGCTCAAATGTGACCTTTTAGCGACTCATATTTGAGCTTAGATATTTTGTAGACTGCTTTAGTCCATACAAAATGAGAAAGAGAATCATAAAAAAGAACCACTTAATCTTACCTGCCTTCGCTATCGTTACAACTTTCTTACCATTGTCTGCACTCGCAGGTGACCGCGACAACTCTATTGAGGTCGGTGTGACATTTATTCGGAATCAAGAACTGGCAACCTTTGGCTATAGCAAAGCCCTATCGAATAATATTATTGTAGGGGGTGGCTTTTCATTCGGTACGGAAGCGGTAGATTTGGACGAGCCAAACTCACAAGATGCATGGAGCTTATGTTCAAGCATCGCATCGCCATATTCAAGATGATCGCAGAAAAGATGATGATGATTATTGGCAAATACTTGGTAAACCAGACCAATTTTTTGTCATTAATGTGCAACATATGAACTCAACACCACAGTACGGAGTGCTATATAGTAACGTTGTTTTTACTGAACATCCGACCATAAAAATATTCTATTAATTTTTATAAAAGTCTTGCCAATACGAATAAAAAGGTTAGTGTTATACACATGTATATCACCATGCAGTTTTAATTATGACCGAATGGAAAGACGACCAACCGATCTTTAGGCAGCTTGCTACTAAGATCAGCGACCAGATTCTGCAAGGTATTTGGCTAGAGCAACAGGCCCTGCCCTCTGTGCGCGCTGTTGCTGCTGATCTTAAAATCAACCACCTTACCGTCATGAAAAGCTACCAGTTACTGGTTGATGAAGGCTTGGTTGAAAAGAAGCGAGGCCAAGGTATGTATGTAGCCGAAGGTGCACTTCAAAAACTGAAAGAGTCCGCACACCAAACTTTCATCAACACACAGATCCCAGCCATCGCTGAGACGCTAGGCATCATTGATATGAGTGTCGAAGAACTCGTGAAACAGCTAGAACAACATATAAAGGACAAGTCATGAGTACTTTACTTTCCGCGAAAAACGTCACTAAAACTTATTCAAATCAAGTGGGTGTAGAGAACATCAGCTTCGAACTAAAACCTGGACAGGTGCTTGGCTTGCTTGGTCATAATGGCGCTGGTAAATCGACTCTCATCAAGTCACTGCTTGGTGGGCATAACTATCAGGGTGAAATTGAAGTTAACGGCTACCACCCAATCCACCAGCATGCAGAGCTCATGCAGCACCTATCTTACATCTCTGATGTGAATGTGCTCCCTGAATGGATGACAATCAAACAACTACTTCGTTACACCGAAGGCGTACACCCGAGTTTCAACCGACAAAAAGCCGAGCAAACTCTGAGTAGCACGAACATTAAACTCTCTTCCACGATCAAACAGCTCTCTAAGGGGATGAAAGTACAAGTTCACCTTGCGATCATCATCGCAACTAACACTCAGGTGCTCATCTTGGATGAGCCAACACTTGGCCTAGATTTGATTTACCGAGACACCTTCTACCGCCACCTTTTGGAATGGTTCCACGATGGGGAGCGTGCGATGATCATTGCTAGCCATGAGGTTTCTGAGATCGAACATCTACTGACAGATGTACTTATTCTCAAACAAGGACGCTGCGTGCTGCAGAAAAGTATGGAAGCGATCGAGAGTGATTACTTCATTATCGAAGTTGCTAACAACCACTCAAGCGACATTCAAAAACTGAAACCACTCACTTCACAACCGGGGCTAGGAACGACTAAATGGTTATTGGAAGGTCAGTACAAACCACAAGTTGAATCACTAGGTAACATCTACAACGTTGGTCTTGCCGACCTATTCCTTGCAACACAGACGGAGAAGGCATAATGCACCCAAGTTTTTACATGCTAGAAAAAGAACTTATCGAGCACAAAATCAATACTCGATTACCTCTATTCGTTGCGTTGTGTGGTTTGTTACTGTTCGTGAGTCTGTTCTTTAATGGCGCGGCACAGCATGAGTTTTTCTTCCAGATGGAAGTTAACGGCGATGTGAGCGACATCCATAGAGAATTTGCACAAGACCTTAACTCAGTGATCTACTTTGGCGCGGGCTTAATTTCACTGCTGCTTTCAACGCTGTATATCCCAAAAACACTGCGTAAAGAGCGCCAAGAAGGCAGCTCAATGTTTTGGAGAAGCATGCCGGTATCGAATGCTCTGACTCACGGTGTGAAGCTAGGCTTTGGTTTAGTGGTGATACCCGCTATCTGCGCCCTATTAGTTCTATTTGCCGATGTTCTATTCTGGATTCTAAACGTATCTAGCGAACAACAACTGGCGCTATTAGTAGAACAGCAATCACTATTTTATGTGATCACCAATTGGTTGGTATTCTTTGCTCGAATGCTGCTAGTTGCCTTGGTGCTATTACCGTTAGCGACAATGACACTGGCGATCTCGCAGCTGGTTAATTCGCCATTGCTTGTGATCTTTGTTTCAAGCTTTGCAATCAAATGGCTGGCTATCGCACTGTTCGGTTTCTATGGCATCAATGACTTCTTTTCTGTTATCGCTTCACTACCGATGAAAGTACTTACGGCAAGTAACCCGTTCAGTGCACTCTCTGACGTCTCTGTCTTATCTTTGAGTATTTACGTCTTGCTTGGTATTGGTGGCTATCTACTGAGCCTTAAGTTAAACAGAACGGACGATGTAAGCCTAAAGACACTGTTCCAATAACAGGTTACAAAGCCTATCGCGTGATGCGTAAATAATGAAATCAAAGCTTCTGAGAAATCAGGAGCTTTTTTATTGCCCGTAGTTTCTGTTTGGAGCTTGGGTGTGGAATCGTTGTAATAAGTAGAGAGTATGCTAGGTAACAGATTAACTGTGTAAGAGGTTTGCTTTGAGAGGTATTAATGAGCTGACATTAAATTGCATTGTTATCAATGCCTGCCAGCTCTTTGAGGGATGGTTTCTTAGCTACCGACCAGATGAAGGTCATTGAGAGTGCTATCGAAATCGGTTTGTTTCATTTTGTAGCCATTGATGGCTGTGCTTGAAAGCCTTTCAGCTTTGTAAGTTTTTAGCTTTATTATTTGATATGTACAGCTTATTTCTTTGAAGCTTCTTTCGAAGTGTCTTTCCAGTATTGGATACGAATGCGATGAAGCTGTGCTCTTCTCATTTTTTTCATAAGGTATTTTTCCTTTTCATTTAGCTGCTCTTCATGAGCTTTTTATTGCCAACCATTCGAATCTAACGGTGTTTGATGGCCAGATCAATGATACAAATCACAAAATATAAAGAGTTCTAAGTACCATTTACATCAAAATATGACCTAGATATCAACTGTGGCTCAATTTAATCCAACAAGCCGTTCTACCTATTAAAGGTTAGATCTCTCAGATGACAAACTCATTTCAGTATCAATACACTTCTATGATACCCATTTAATAGACCGGAACATCGAGGATTTAGTTCCCAAATTATTATACCCTCATCAACTAAGGTTACACCGTAACCATAACTAGGGAGAGTTGAGTCTATTTTTTATTTACATTGGTCTATACGACACATAATCAAAATGGGATTATGTTGATGAGAGGCAACACGATTAACAAAGGATAGGCAGACTTAAATGGACACAACAATCAGTAAAGTGATTTTACAAGGGCATATTGTCGTACCAGACGATGATCTAGAAACAGTTATACAAGCACTGACCATTCATAAGGAGCTCACGTTGGCTGAGCCGGGCTGTATTGTATTTCGTGTTAGCCAAAGCTCACTGCAGCCAAACCGCTTTGAAGTATATGAAGAGTTCACTAACCGTGAAGCGTTTGAGGCCCACCAAAATAGAGTCAAAACCTCTGACTGGGGCAAGATAACTAAGAACGTGACACGCCATTATCAAGTGACCGATGTGACCACACCATCATGACCCAAGCATTGACCAACCAAATCGCAGCCTTGATCGAACAAGATCCGCTGCGAACCAAAATCTTAGAATGCGTGGCTCAATTAGCTCTACCACAATGCTATGTCGCTGCAGGCTTCGTAAGGAATCTAGTTTGGGATCACTTGCATGGCTTTGATAGCCCCACGCCGCTCAACGATATTGATGTGATCTACTTTGATCGCGGTGATTATGATTACCAATCGGACATAGATTACGAAGCTCAGCTGAAACAGCGGCTACCTGAACTCAACTGGCAAGTTCGTAATCAAGCCAACATGCATACTCGAAACCAAGATAAACCTTATCAAAGTACGCTAGATGCAATGAGTTACTGGCCTGAGAAAGAAACCGCTATCGCAGTAAAGAAAAACTGCCATGGACGTATCGAGTGTATATCGGCTTTTGGTTTAGAGAGCTTGTTCAATTTGAAAATAACGCCAAACCCGAACCGCGGTCGGGACGTATTTGATCAACGAGTCCAATCTAAAAACTGGCTAACTCATTGGCCACAGTTAACCATTGGCTAAAGTTAACTATCACTGACAGCTAACTATCGAACAGCTTCAAAGCTAAAATCATTGACTAATAACCCAATCAGATCGAACATGCCTAACTTATTAGCTAAACCGCACGCGGTAACAAACGATTTCTTCTTCTCGTCATACTGAGTAACAACCATGAACCAACAATACATGCTGCAAGCACTTGAAGCTTCGCGCCAAGCCCTACCCGACTGTCAACCAAATCCTCCAGTGGGGTGTGTATTGGTGAAGAGCGATAAAGTAGTGTCTGTTGGTTACACACAAAAGGTTGGTGGGAACCACGCTGAAGTCGAGGCACTGAATCACTATGATGGCGATATGGAAGGCGTAACAGCTTACGTGACATTGGAGCCGTGCTCTTTTGTCGGTAGGACACCAGCTTGTGCTAACACTCTGGTTGAAGCCGGTGTAAAACACGTTGTGGTTGCTATGCTCGATCCAGATCCTCGCAACAACGGCCGCGGTGTAGCAATACTGGAGTCGCATGGTGTGAAAGTTGACATGGGGTTATGCCAAGCACAAGCAAGTGCCTTTTTAACCCCATATCTTGGTAAGTCTTAGGCTCAGCATCTGTGGCATTTAGCTATTGCGCTAGGCTTATTGAGGACTCGTTACTCAACATCCAGTAAACCAAGACTAGCCCACATCTACTCTATAAAGTGGGTTAGCTGGCGTATCAACAAAGTATGCCCAGATATGATCATAAACCGCATGTTGGTTAGGGAATGGCGCTAGCGCTTTCGCTTCCTCTAAACTGCACCATCGATACTCAATGTGTTCATGGTTTAATTCTACCGCTTGGTTTGGCGGGCAAAGCACAGCAAAGATCGGGATAAGTTGAATAACATTAACGTTCGCCTCGTAGAACTGCTCCAAAAACTGAGCGTTATACAATTCTTTCGCTTCGATTTTAGTTTCTTCTTCAAATTCGCGTACGATTGCCTGCCAACCAGTTTCATCCGCTTCAATCGAGCCAGCAACATGGCACCAATAGCCGCCCTTGACGCGTTTCATTAATAGCATTTTCGTTTGTCCGTCGATCTCAGAAAGAGCGACACCAGCCACAATCGAAGTATTGAGTGGAATCATAACGTTACCTTATTTTGAACACGAAGCGAGCAAGCCTAGCACTCTTCCATTAGTAAGTAGTCCTCGATGATGAAAAACGAGAGACCAATCATTAATTTGAATTCATCCCCTGAGCACTCCAACCTTATGCGAGCAATCAAGTTTACTGTATAACCACGGTGCGATTTCTTATTTGAGGCGCTTTTAGATAAAGAGTAGAATCGCCTGCCTTATACTGTATTTGAGCTCTCAAAGCACAGTAGACTCGTAGCCATTTATCACCATCAAGTAAGACGACTATATGCACTCATCAAAACCAACGCACGACTCAGAGAACAGCCATACACCTGAGCACTGCTTCACTCGCTTTCAACAGCCGATCGAGTCATATTCGTTGCCTGAGCGTTTCACCTTTCCGTTCTACTATGAACCGCATCCATTATGTGAAATTGCGTCTCACCAGCTTCAACAATATCTAGAAACCCAAACCGATTGGCAGCACGACTTCGGGCTGGATTCTGACGAAGGTCGCGGCAAGATGTTTGGTGTATTACTAGTAAGAAGCCCTGAAGGTGAACTTGGTTACTTCTCTGCATTCTCAGGGAAAATCGCCGATCAAAACCTACTGCCGCACTTTGTTCCACCGGTATTCGACATGCTGAGCAGTGACAGCTTTTTCCGTCAAGAAACCGCAGATATGATGGCGGTAAACGCCGAATTTAAAGCTCTGCAGGTTAACGCTCAATACCTTGAGTTGTGCGAACAATTAGCACAGCAAAAAGCGCAGGCAGAGCAAGAAATCGAAGCTCAACGCTTGTTGATCATTGAAGGTCGTAAAATTCGCAAAGAGCAACGAGAGCAAGGTAAAGAGAATCTTGATGAGCAAGCTTTTGAGCAACTAAACCAAGAGCTCAGCAAAGCCAGCGTTGCAGATAAAAACCAACAGAAATACCTGAAGCTTAATTGGGAACAAACCCTAAACGAGCTACAAAGCAAGGTAGATGTATTTACGGCTCAATTGGCTGAATTAAAAGAGCGAAGAGCGCACCTTTCTCATCAGATTCAACACAAGTTGTTTTCACAATACGCTTTCCAAAATGCGGAAGGCAATGTCGAAGACCTTAACCAGATCTTTGAAAACACGCCAAATAAAATACCACCGGCAGGCTCTGGTGAATGTGCTGCGCCTAAATTGCTACAATACGCGTACTTGAACGGTTACACACCATTGGCATTAGCTGAATTTTGGTGGGGCCGCTCTCCAAAATCGGAGATCCGCAAACACAAGAAATACTACGCTTCTTGTCAAAGCAAATGTGTACCAATACTTGGCCATATGATGAAAGGCCTTGAAGTGGATCCAAACCCGTTGTTAGAAAATCCGGCAGAAGGCAAAGAGCTCGATATTCTTTTTCAAGATGAGCATATCGTTGTAGTACATAAGCCAGCAGGGTTCCTTTCTGTACCAGGCAAGACCATCAAAGATTCTGCCTACACTCGCGTTCAGGAAATGCATCCCGATGTGGAAGGACCATTCGTGATACACCGCTTGGACATGGCGACCTCTGGCATTCTAATATTCGCCCTGACTCGACGCGCCAACAAAAGCCTACAGAAGCAGTTCATTACTCGTGAAGTCGAGAAGCGATACGTCGCGATGATTGAAGGCGTTCTGGCCGAAGATGAGGGTTATGTTCGATTACCTCTGCGTGGTGACCTGTACGATCGTCCTCGTCAAATTGTCTGCTACGAACACGGCAAACCTGCAGAAACTAAATGGGAAGTAATTGAACGCAATCAAGAGACCACCAAAGTTTATCTGCACCCTAAAACAGGACGCACACACCAGTTACGCGTTCACTGTTCACATGATGAAGGGCTGCATATGCCTATCGTCGGTGATGGTCTGTATGGCAACAAAGCTGACCGTCTTCACCTACATGCAGAAAGACTTGCCTTGCACCACCCAATTACCAAGGAGTGGATGGAATTCCAATTCGATGCGGAGTTCTAAAAACTCCCATCAATAACGAATCTTAATGAAAGGAGTCACACCATTTGTGGCTCCTCTTCTTCCACTTCCCGCATTTTCGCCCTCGTTTTTCCTACCTCTTTCGGATATATCTCACGCTTATTGCACTACATCAAGGTTCACTTCATTTTGAGGTGTAGGATGCCCCTCTTCACCTTTCCTTGAGGCCTTTGATATATCATCAGCTGCTTTGAATCTACATTCCAATGCACAAACATCTTCTTTGGTTACTGCGCAAACATCAGCAAACGTAAAGCCAATCACAACGAAAAACCGGATCTGAATTCGGCAATGCTGAACCTCATCGAAGAAGTTAAAAATGAACTCCCGCTCTATGAGTCAGAGACATTCATTTGTGGACCAAAAGGGAAACTGTTCAGGTTGCTCTAAGAAATTGCTAGAGATGGTCGACACAGAATTGATGTACTGGGAGCAGAGCATCTCAATGGGACAAGGGCCAAACTTCGAAGAGCTGCGTCTCTTCGGTAAACTATGCAGCAGCTTAAGACGTGGCTTAGAAAGAAACGGCTTGGTAGAGAAGCGTCCTAGAGCAAGGTAACTAGAACCAAGTCACTAGCTTAGGTACTAAAACACGATTTAGGGCGTCCTCGATCGTGTTTGAGGTCGCGTGATACCAAGTCTTAGCGCATATTAGCTCCACTTACCCCAGTTGGAGTCAACACAATGAAACGGACACATTTACTGTTCACATCCCTACTTTTCCTTTGCAGTTCAGCCATCGCTTCCGGTGTCGGATTCACTCAAGTCACCTTAACTGACAACCCTAATCGCCCGCTAAATACTGTCATTTGGTATCCCACATCTGATAAATCAGACACAACCTTGATTGGCGATAACCCCGCCTTCATCGGTACACAAGTCATCAAAGATGCAGACATTCAATCAGGCACTTTTCCAGTAATACTGCTATCACATGGCTACCGAGGAAACTGGCGCAATCAAAACTGGTTAGCGACCAAACTTGCGAGTAAAGGCTACATCGTGGCGGCCACTGATCACCCGGGTACCACCTCTTTCGACCAGTCCCCACAACAAGCAGCAAAGTGGTGGGAAAGGCCACGAGATGTATCGCGTACTCTGGACTACTTGTTATCCGAAACCTCGTGGAAGCAATCTGCCAATGCTGAAAATGTTACAGCAATCGGACATTCATTGGGTGGCTGGACAGTAATGCAATTGGCGGGAGCTAAGATGGATAAGCAAACCTTTGAGGCGAATTGTCTCATATACCCTAATCCACGAACTTGTGGGCTTGCTGAAGAGCTAGGGCTAGACAAAGTCCAAGCTGCAGAGCTAAACAACAAAGACCTTTCAGATCCAAGAGTTCAACGTGTGGTCAGCCTTGATTTAGGACTTGCTCGAAGCTTTTCAATCGTCAGCTTAAATGACATTAAAGTGCCAACCTTGATACTGGCTGCAGGGATCGATATAGGAGATCTCCCTCAAGCATTAGAGTCTGGCTATATTTCCGAACATGTACCGCTAAACTCTAGACTCTACAAAGTCTATGAAAACGCCACCCATTTCAGCTTCATTCAAGGCTGTAAACCCGGAGCTATAGCCGTGCTGAATGAAGAGATGCCAGGCGATGGCATTATTTGTAAAGATGGCATTGGTACATCACGCGACCAGTTACACCAATTGTTCTTCAATGACATCGCTAGCTTTCTGAATTGATAAACCAAAAGCAAGCACACTCAATCTAACACTTGTGGCGAACTTCGAAACTCACTCGGAGTTTGCCCAGTTATCCTTGAAAACTCCCGATTAAAATTCGATTTGGTCTGAAAGCCTGAACTGAGATAGATCTCAGTTATCGCTTCATCAGTTTGCTTCAAGCGATTCTTAGCGTGTTCTATTCGATAGGCGTTAATCACCTTCGAAATGTTCTGTTGGTGAATTTGATTAACCGCAGACGATATCTTGCGAGCAGGAATGCCCAGCTTTCGTGCCAAGCGATTAAGAGACAGGTCAGGATCCTTGAATACTTGGTGATCTCTCATTAATGCATCGAACTTAGCCATGATCTGAGCAGTTTCTTCAGCTTGGTCTTTGTCTAAGCTGCTCGCCTCTTCTGGCGAGCGTTGTGACATGGGAAATAAAGCTTGCTGATTTTTTTCTTCGGCAGGCGTGCTCATACTGACCACCATCACGGCGGAAACAACGGCTGGAATAAGGACAAGGTAGCTAATCGATAAGATCAGATTGGTGTGCTGCGCATCCAACAGCAAGATGTCGAAAGAAAGTGCACTATCAACCAAAGCCGAGAATAGCAGCATTGCACCTGCAACTCGTTCAGCAACCAACACTTTCGGTACATCGGTCAGCCGCACTTGTTCCGGCACTCGTAGCGACGACTTCAGCAGCAAGCTACCATATCCGAGATAGAGCAAGATCAGCAATACATCAAGAGTTCCAGTCCAGAGGTACACATAGAAAAGTGAACCAACTAAAACAGCAATCGGGCCTAGCCAATGCAAATGTGTACTAGATTGACTTCGATGAGCTCCTGCAAAGCATAACCAAGCCGCCACAGGAACACAGGCACCTAGAATGGGTTGTAAGAAACGGAACAACGTAATATCAAACGTCCACCGAAGCCCCACTACCGTCACCATCAACGCGCAGAGAATGATAAACCAAAATGGCTTTTGATTGGTTTGTGGGTAACGGCATCGAAGCAGCACACCTGCCATTAATAACAACAGCACCGCGACAAATGGTAAAGGAATGGCAAGCATCAACAGTCCATTTAAGTTCGAGAAAAGATCACTTCCCCTTCAAGCACTTCATGAGCGAAGTAACTGAGCGAACCAGTGATACATATTGATCATCAATCTATAGTAAATCATTCCTCTGACAAAAATCTAGAGCGAAACCTTGATGGTGTTAAACCAATGATTTTCATAAAGACTTTTCGGAAGCTATTGACGTCTTCATACCCAACTAAGTAGCTGATTTGTTTACTGGTTTATGGGAACTTTCCAGTAGCTCACACGCGCTTTGAACACGCACATGTTGAATATAGTTAATCGGAGTCAAGGTCGTCGCTTTAGTAAATTGTCGAATAAAGGTTCTTCGCGTCATGAAGGCTTCCTCCGCCAATTGATTAAGTGTCAAAGGAAGGTGGTGATTCTTTTGAATAAAGCGCTGCACAGAGACAATCTTGTCATTCCCGTGAGCGTAGCTAGGCACAAAACTTTGGTAGTAGCGCTGCTCTCTCAACCCCGTATCCAACACCAGATACTTACCCAAATTACGCGTATTGGTTGGCGTCGTGTATTTAGTCAGGATAAACAGAACCAAATCCATCCACGACATCAAACCACCAGCAGTAATGATGTCATCGTCATCGATCAGGATTTTGTCTATATCCACTTCGATTCCAGTATGTAACTCCGAAAACAATTGTTGAGCTTGCCAGTGCGTGGTGACGGTTCGCCCTTCCAGTAATCCGGTTTGAGCAAGAATGAACACGCCAGCGCACGCTGAGCACAATATTGAACCCTTTTGATGAGACTTAATCAGATAATCCGTTAGCCTATCATCACGCTCTAGGTAGTAACTGCCATCTAAGTTTGGCGGCAATAAAATGATATCGGCTTTAGATTCTTCATTTGAGTTAGCCGATGAAACCGATAAGTCATCATAAGGCCTAATCTCAACCTGGAACCGAACCGTTTCACTTTCAGAATCAAGGCTATTCGCCATCTGAAGAAATTCTTTTATTCCAAACACAGCGCTCTGCAGAGAACCTGGGTAATCGATAATTTCGACCTTTACTGATTTTGTCACTATTGCCATATAGTCTGTCATTTTTGACGTGCGTTAAAAAACACAGAGTAGTCATAATAGCCCGACACCACAAGACATTAACAAACAAAGGTATGGATTATGAGCAATACTGCATTACTACTTATTGATTTCCAAAACGACTACTTCCCTTCATACGAAGGTGCAAAATGGGCACTCTCTGAAACAGAGAAAGCAGCAAAAAAAGGTGCACAGATATTATCAGCTTTCAGAGACAAGCAACTTCCTGTGGTTCATGTACGTCATGAGTTTCCGACGGATGATGCTCCGTTCTTCTTGCCAGAATCAGATGGTGCTCAAATTCACAGCAGCGTGACTCCGCTAGAAGGTGAGCCAGTCATCGTAAAGCATCAAATCAATAGCTTTAGAGACACAGAACTGGACAAAGTATTGAAAGAGCAAAGTGTTGAAAGATTGATCATTGTTGGCGCGATGAGCCACATGTGTATTGATGCAGTGACCCGCGCAGCAACTGACTTAGACTATGAATGTCACGTTGCCCATGATGCTTGCACAACCTTAGATATGGAGTTTAACGGTGTTAAAGTACCAGCAGCACATGTCCACGCCGCATTCATGGCAGCACTTAGCTTTGGTTATAGCAACGTTGCAACAGCAAACGAGCTAGAGAAACTGCTTTAATCAAGATCCGCCTAAGTGGGAAGCACTCAGATTCATGATTGCCACCTAAACTGACGGTCTTCATATTAAGAGCAAAAAAGGCGCCGATTAAGGCGCCTTTTTACTAGAAGAGAGCTTTCATTATGCCGCTGCAGTTTGGCGAGTAGGGTGTTTGATGAATACCGCAATCACTGCCACGATAGCCAATGCGAAACAGTAGTATGAGTTAGAAATGATCTCTAACGGCGATAGGTTAAATACCGAACCTAATAACAGCACCTGCGCACCATAAGGCAAAACACCTTGAATCACACAAGAGAAGATATCCAATAAGCTCGCCGAGCGACGTGGAGATACATCGTTCTCTTCTGCTAATTGACGAGCAACACTACCAGAGACAATGATCGCTACTGTGTTATTTGCCGTGCACATGTTCACCATAGATACCAAACCAACAATACCCAACTCACTTGCGCGGCCATTCGCTTGCTTAGAGTGTGAAGATCCAAACGCACGAATCATGCTACTTACCAGGTTCGTCAAGAAAGCTAGACCACCTTGGCGACGCATCAACTCACTCAAACCACCGATTAGCATCGACAGTAAGAAAATTTCCTGCATGTTGCCAAAGCCAGCATAGATATCTTGCCCGTAATCCGTTAAACCGTAGTTCTCCAGAGAACCTAAGCTAACGCCACCCGCCAGTAAGATACCGATGGTTAGCACAACAAACACGTTCATACCTGATACAGCAAGGATCAAGATAGTGATGTAAGGCAGTACTTTCAGCCACTCAATAGGACCCGTTTCAGGCACTTGAGTCGCAGTGCTGTTAAAAGCGAAGATAACAATCGCGATCAGTGCAGCAGGAAGTGCGATACGGATGTTCTCTTTAAACTTATCTCTCATCTCACAGCCTTGCGAGCGCGTTGCAGCAATCGTGGTATCAGAGATAATAGAAAGGTTGTCACCAAACATCGCGCCACTTAAAACAACGCCTGCTGTCAGTGGAATGCTCATACCTGCAGAATCAGCAATGCCTAGTGCAACAGGAGCTACCGCGGCGATGGTGCCCATCGAAGTACCCATTGCTGTTGCGATGAAAGCAGAAATTAGGAAGATACCCGGTAGGATCATGCTCGTCGGGATTGCCGACAAACCAAGGTTTACCGTCGCATCCACACCACCAGAAGCCTTAGCAACCGACGCAAAAGCACCTGCCAATAGGTAGATCATACACATTGCAATAATGTCTTTGTGACCTACTCCACTCAAGAACTGTTCGATAGCACGGTTCAATTTATCTTTGCTCAACAGCAGCGCCAACATCACAGCAGGTAGAGCCGCAATCGGAGCTGGAAGCTGATAGAAAGCAAAATCGACGCCTTGCAACGACAAGTAGGTACCTACGCCAATAAACAGCGCTAGGAACACGATCAGAGGGATAAGCGCCACTGCCGAAGGAGCAATAACCGCATTAGAATTTTTTGAATTGGACATGGAACGACAACACTATAGAACAGGAAGGAGAGCAGACTAATGTCACACTTAGGACTTGTCAACATCTAGACGTCTAAACGCCCAATACAATGCAAAGCAATAAGAACTCTATTGAATATCACATAATAGAAAAGGCTATTTACTCACCAGTAAATAGCCTTTCGAGAAACAATCATCTATGCGTAAAGCAGAGATTTGAGAGCGGCTTTCTTAATCAATAGAGCTTATAAATAACCTAGCGCTTTTGTGAGAAAGTCACTTGGTACTCTCCGATGCCATCATAAGCAACGGTTGTTGCTCTTCAAAGTCAAGTTCAACCACACCACAGTAAGACCCTATAATGATCGCCTCGCCCGCTTCAAAACTGACTCCACGCTTAGTCATGATATCGATCAACCAGTAAACGGGATTTTGAGCTAATGCTTTAGGGTGGGTCCCAGAAAGTGCCTGTACTTTTCCAGCTTGAGTTATAGCCACTTCGACCTTGGCAGCAGCAAACGCTTTATCTCTATATCTCAGGACCAAGAAACAAGCCTTGGTTTGCCAAGCAATCGGCTAAAACCTCGTAAAACTCCGCGCCACTGTCATAAGCAAAGCGAGATTGAATTAACTCAAGTGCCATATGGCAAGATCCAATGGCATCATTGATTTATGCTTCGCTGTAGCCATTTGAGTTTGCAGGTAAAGGCTTAGCCAGTACAAAAGCGATTTCTGGCTCTACTCGGGCTACCTCTTTGCCTGACACTGAATCTGTATCTACTAACAATTCACAAACTTCACCTTGCTGCACGTTGTCAGCGAAAATAGGCGCTACGATAAATTTGTTTTATGTGATAGGTTGCAAACACTCCCAGCCCCCCACTCTAAGGCAAGATCATTATAAATTTGAACCTTTCCTAATTTAACGGATCATATCTGGTAACTATTATCCATCTAGAGCTTTTTCCATGTCTGATTCGTTTCTAGAGCATTTCGAAAACA
>NZ_JBQKUM010000085.1:0-19347 GCF_054968605.1 Pseudoalteromonas sp. G5_S1_14_S5
GGTGAGCAACGCAATACCGAAGCCGCCATATACCACCTTAGTTACCTTCATGATTTCCTTATCTGCCTAACAGCTTTATTAGACAGAAAATTCGGCATTTAAATACAGAATTTTTCTATCTGGTAGTCTTACGCAAGACAGGATACACATTGATATGTTTCATACTTAATAACTTATCGGTCACGCATGATTCATCATCTCACAAAATACATAATTTCTCTCAAATAGAATTGCTGAAAGATGAGATCGAAAGCTCTGCAGATGAACAAGAGTGTGTTTTACGTGGATTATCTTGAAGAGTCGACTTCATATCATTTGACCTTTCTCGTTACCCACTACACCCAAATATGCAACCTATACCACACAAAGAAGTAAAGCTATATCACTTAAATATACATATCATCGACAAGGCTCTATTAGATGAGCTTGGTGTGATCAACGTAATGGCGATTAAAGATGGAGCTACAACCTTTCTTTTAAACAAAGAATCTCGCCAGGCAGTAAGCGGAATGTATCTCGTAGGCATGGACGGCCTACTCTCACTGAATGAAATTCAGCGCTTACCAGGTAAGAAACTAGTGATTAGCTTTAACGGGTCGACTTTAACCGTCGAAGAAGATGAAGTAAGAGTTGTAGGGCGAGTCGCACTAATAATGGAGAAGTGCTAACGGCTGAACTCTCGGGGCAAACCTCCCATGTTTTGCGTCATTCGTTCGCCAGTCACTTCATGATGAATGGCGTTAATATCCTAGTGCTAAGGGATATTCTTGGCCACGCCGTTATCAGTATGACAATGCGCTATGCGCACTTCGTACCAGAACATCTGTCTGAAGCCATTATCCATAACCCTCTTTCAAACCTATAGTCTGCCGCCAGAATATTTTTGTTCGGCTGTCGCCATTTGCCAAATTTCAGATAAAAAAGAGCCACTTAAAAGTGGCTCTATTCTTAAAGATTTATACAGTTATTTTAAACGTTATTCTTTACCGAATACGTTGTTCTCTTGCTCTTGTACACGGATGAAAGTCGTACGCTTCGTTAGCTCTTTAAGCTTTGCCGCGCCTACGTATGTACACGTTGAACGCACACCGCCAAGGATGTCTGAAATCGTGTCATGAACGGTGCCACGGAACGGAAGTAAAACAGTTTTACCTTCTGCTGCACGGTACTTAGCAACACCACCTGAGTGCTTGTCCATAGCCGACTGTGAAGACATGCCGTAGAACTTCATGAACTGCTTGCCGTCTATCTCAACAACGTCACCACCTGACTCTTCGTGACCTGCTAGCATCCCGCCCAGCATTACGAAGTCAGCACCGCCGCCGAACGCTTTAGATACGTCGCCAGCACATGAACAGCCACCGTCACCGATGATCATGCCACCAAGGCCGTGAGCAGCATCGCCACACTCGATGATTGCAGAAAGTTGAGGGTAACCTACACCAGTTTTAACACGTGTAGTACAAACTGAACCTGGACCGATACCAACTTTAACAATGTCTGCACCAGCTAGGATTAGCTCTTCAACCATGTCACCTGTTACAACGTTACCAGCAGAGATTACTTTGTCAGGGAACTCTGCACGTACTTTTTGTACATACTCAACTAGGTGCTCTGAATAGCCGTTAGCGATATCAATACAGATAAATACGAAATCTTCGCTAAGCGCCATGATTTGCTTAGTTTTCTCAAATTCAGCTTCAGAAGTACCTGTTGAAACAAATACGTTGTTCAGTGTTTTCTTGTCTGCTGTTTTTGCGAACTCAGCCCACTGCTCTACTGTGTAGTGCTTGTGTACTGCAGTCATTACACCGTGCTCTGCTAGAGCCGCTGCCATTTCGAAACTTGCTACCGAATCCATGTTCGCTGCGATTACTGGTACACCAGACCATTGACGACCGCTATGCTTGAATGTAAACTCGCGGGTTAATTCAACTTGAGAACGACTTTTAAGAGTAGAACGCTTTGGGCGGAATAATACATCTTTGAAGCCTAACTTAAGTTCTTGTTCGATACGCATGATAATTTGTCCTGTAATCATATTACGTGTCGTGCGTTTTCGGTAAGCGTTGGCAGACGCTTTACTGAGTTTCGGACACAAAAAAACCGGAGCGTTGGCAGACGCTCCGGTTTTCAGCATTATAGGCTGTGATTTACTAACAGCAAGTCTGATATTTCATTTTTTTTTGTGCTATCCTCTCAAAGATTCCATATCTAGTAAAAGCTCCCCACTCCTATTTTTCGACTAAATTCTTAGTAATTAATAACTTAACAACACATTCACGCAAACGATGTCTGCTTGTTGCGCAAACGTTTTCTTTTTAATTTCGTCGAAAAAATCTTCGACAAGGCAAATTTGTGAAAAAAGTGCCCTTTAATCACATAAAAATCACACTTTTCTTTAATCAAAAAATGCATTTTTCTTAAATAATTTCATTTTTTTCTGACTTTTTTCTCTTCCCGAGCCGATCTCAGCCCTCTTTTATCAGCCCTAAAATTTATAAAGTGTCAGGGCAAGTTCGATAAGTACTTTCGAAACTTGGATGAGCGGAGTGAAATCGACAAAATATCTCAGGTTAGATGTGCTTATTGATGAGATTCCAGCGGGGACAAACCGCTGTTGACAGAGCTAAATAACAACTCGACTAAAGTTAACGAACGCAGAACGCCTTCTTTAGTTTGAAATAATTACTACAAAATTAGATACAAAATGGCCAAGGGGATTAACCTTGGCCATTTTTTATTGGTGTTCAGACTACTCTTATAACCTTGAGGCTATGAGACGATTCAAGTTTCACATGAAGGTACATCAAGCCTTTTTCTGAGACATAAGAGCTTCTGCAGTCGCATCCTGAATAGACAAGAACAATGATGTCACTTGTCCAGTTGGAGAGCGCATTGGGTTAAGCGTGACGTTCTGATACATAAAGTCCGCTTGCTGAGTTACTGGCCTCACGTTGCGGCACTTAAACAGATAAGGTCTTTGTTGCCACGTAATAAAGCTACGACAGCCTAGGTCATAAACCGGTTTTATTTTAAGCCTAAACCACTCTTCAGGGATTTCAGGAAACAGTTCAAAGATCGACTTACCAATCGCGTCGTGCGATTGCTTACCACTATGGTGCGTCATGAAACCGTTCCAAACTTGCACCTCAAAATCTCGATTGATGACCACCAGCCCCATATCGACGTTTTGAACCATGTCCACCATCCAGTGAAACTGTTCAAATTCAGCAGGAAGATTCAGCATATTAAAACTCCTCCATTAGGTAGGCCAATTTGTTGTCTAGAAGAGGCAGAGACTCATCAACAAACATAAATAGAAGGTCGCAGCGAATAGAAGTGCCATCAATGTTGTAACTGACTTCAAAGGTCATGGTCTTCTTAAACGAGCCACTCGTGTTTTCGATAACAGAGTCAATTGAGATATGTTGACCTAGCAGAACCGGGGAGCCTTGGAAGAATCGAACCTCAGATTGCTCTCCTAACCCATTCAGGAAAGAGCCCACAAGGATGTTAGATACATCCATCAGCAGTTCTAACTCTTCCAGCTCTTCGCTTTCAGTCGGAACTTTCATGAGCTTTTTAAGATCGCTCACGCTCGAGTCACTTAATAAAACTAACGCTTCACCGGCAATTCCTTCTCCACTGAAGCCTTGGCAAACACCCGAAACTTGGTCGTTGTCAGCCAAGTCACGAAGCGCCATGTGCAATTCACTCACTTCGAAGATATTCACGTTTGGTAGCGGTAAGTGAACGAATACATTGAAATGACGCGCCAATGCATCTGCTGCTCGACCTATCGCGACGTTCGCAACTTCCATATAGATGTCACGTCGGCGCAGAATTGGTAACTCGAGCGGTGCTGGCGTAATAAGTTGCGGCTGTTTAGGCGGCTCAACATGCTCACGTAGAATTGCTTTTAATGCATCTTGATCGATTGGCTTTCGCAAAAACGCTTTCGCGCCAAGATCCAATACCTTTTGTTGCGCTTTAGGTTGGATGTCACCAGAAACCACGACAACCGGTGTGGTATCGCCTAATCGCTTCATCTCTTCCAGTGTGCCATAGCCATCGAGTTCTGGCATAGTCAGGTCGAGGAACATCAGTTTAAACTGGTTTTTAGCTAGCTCTTCAAGTGCGTTAAGCCCATGAACAGCAAAGGTTATATCTGCATTTAGAGAACTAGGCAGTGATCGAGCCATCTGCTTCCGTGCTAACGCAGAGTCATCACATATAAGAACTGGGAACGACATAAATGCACCACTGATAAATCAAAGCTAATTTGAACGAGTGTAACAGATCATTATGGTATCAGGTACGGGATGAATAGATTTATATGTAGATTATTAATAAGAATGATAAGACAGACGGGTGAGAGATTATTCTGAGTGATTCTTCATGTAAAACAATATCCTACAAAGCTATAGCAACGATGGTTAATGAGCCCCAATAATTACTTTTAATAAAGCTCAGTATTGCCGGGTAACACCACCGCCCATCAAAGCAGTAATGTGTCTAGAACCTGCCTGAGTAAGGAAAGATTATAACTGGTAGCTCGGCCACAGGATAAGCAGTACGAATCGAATAATCACTGCAAACACCAATAACGCGATCCCCAAGCGATACCACTTGTATTCTGCGACATTCATTGGAATGCGTTTATAAAACATAGTGATCACGCCTTTCCAATCACTACTGCGTTTCCCATACTGCATCACACTCGTTAAGACAAACAGTGCACCAAGTACTAACATTCCTTTTTCAGCCCAGAACAATCCAACTTCCATTTGTATATTCCTTGATATAACGGTGAGCGACTGGGATCATTTTAGTCAGCTTTGTTCGATGTTTCTGTAAGACCAAGGTCTAACGCGCTTTAGCCGCTCATCTAGGCTTAGCAAAGTACTTAACTGAACAACGTGTTCATATCGAGTTCAGCTTGCCCATCTATATTCTTGTTTCCACCAAACAGGAGAAATTCAATGAAATCACTGAAAAAGTCATTTTGTATGCTAACTGCTTCAGCTTTGCTTGTTACTGCTCCGTTGGTGAGTGCTTCGTCACCACAACAGCCAACACTCAGCCCGCTACAAATGGTTATTGCTTCTTTGAATCTAACGGAAGAGCAACAAGCAGAAGTGTCCTCTCTTGTTCAAGACTATCAAACAAGCAGAACAGAAATTGATATGGACAGCGCGATTGAGTTGAAGAAAAAACAGATCGCCCTAGTGACTCAACCTGAGTTCGATGAAACTGAGATGGAAAAAGTTATCGACACAGTTCAAGCCACTTAAAAGTCGATGGTGATGCAAGAGATGCGTCTTAAGAACAACATCTATAACGTGTTAACTGAAGAACAAAAAGAGCAGTTTAAAACCATGATGAGGTCAGCGCTCTCTGGTGGAGAGTAAGCACACAAAGGTCGAACCTAATTATCCATAGCCGCTCCCTGATTCCTGATATTAATTCACTCCCCCTTGAATCAATTAGCCACAGTTTTCATAATCTGTGGCTTTCTATTATAAGTAACGTATTACTTAGAAGATTAAGAATAAGCAGAACAACCTACATCAGGAGCCTTGCTATTTTTGTTAAGCACAACCATCAAATGGATAAGCAGCAGAATACCTGTCACTCCTAAACCAACACCTATTCCGCCCCAGATTCCGGCCAATTCAAATTTGGGCATTAAGTACCAAGCTGCAGGTAGGCCCAATACCCAGTAACCAATTGCGGTCATCACCGTAGGCATAGAGACAATCTTCATCCCTCTAAGCAGGTTGATTGCTAACAACTGCCAAGCATCAGCGATAAAGCAGAGTGCAACAACCCAAATCACAGAAGCCAGTAGCGATGTCATTGCTCCGGTACCATCATCAAGCTTGAAGATAGACGCAATCATTTCCGGCCATAAGATAAAGACAGCCGACAGCACCACACTCAACACCGACACTAATATGAAGCTTTGAATCGAGGTTCGCTTGATTCCTTCATAGTTGCCCGATCCGTAATCACGACCAACTAAAATTGCCGCAGCTTGTGAGAATCCGAAATTGAAGTTCCAAGTAAAACTCAAGCATTGCAGTAAGATTTGATGTAGCGCTAAAGAAGCGATACTAATGGTCCCTGCCATTAAGGTTCCGCCGTATATCAAGCCATGCTCTAGCAAAGCCGCAATCGCGATAGGTAAGCCCATCAATAGCAAAGGGCTCATCAGCTTAATGGAATACTCCTCTGTATGTAGCCAAGGGGCAAACTGTTTGAATTCGTCACGTTTGAATACCCAAATCGTGTAACCAATCATCACCATAAATGCCGCGATCGCGGTACCTAACCCAAGCCCTGTTAATCCCATTTCCAATGTAAAGGTTAAGAAATAACTCACTGGAACATTCAGAATTACCGTGATTATCGACATCACTAAAATAGAACGCACATTGCCGAACGCACTGGTTAAGCCACGCAACACCAATAAGATAAGCGAAGGCAACATCACCCATTTTAGAGCGTGTACGTATTCCATCGCTAGGGTAATCACTTCCTTTGGTTGCTTGGCGGCTTCTAACACCAAGGGGGCTAACCAGAAGCTTGCCATTAAGAGCGCACTAAGGACAAATGCCAACATGGTTGCGCCTTTCACTGCCAACCGAATTTGACTATTACCAAATTCAGGGCGAGCCACTCGTTGACCATAAGCGATCGCAATCAAATTCGCGACACAGCCTACCGTACTGCTCGCGATAATGAAGATAAAAAAGTAGATAGACGCGCCTAAGCCACCAGCCGCAAGGGCTGACACGCTGATTCGCGACATCATCCAAACGTCAGTAAGAACTAAAGCCATGGATATCAGTTGTGAAATGATCAAAGGGAATGCAAGAGTGAGTATTTTTTTCATGAGCACCTCGGTTAATTTCGATCAAAATACGATCGATGGGACTAGCGTTCAATTGATAAATTTGCGACTCTAACATTCCAAAAACTCATGCGAGTGAATTATGACCCCATATCCTAACCTGCCATCCTCACATAATGGCTTAAAAGCCTTCGAAGCGGCTGCAAGGCTGATGAGCTTTACACTCGCTGCCGATGAACTCAACGTGACACAGAGTGCGATTAGCCGTCAGATAAAACAGCTTGAAGATGAACTGAACGCATCTTTGATCATTCGTAAACATCGTGCGATTGAGTTAACAGAGCAAGGTCATGATTTGTATGTTGCTTTGCGAGAAAGCTACGGCAGTATCGAATCGGTTATCGCATCTTGGCGTGAACCAAAACAGAAACGTATCGTGATCAAAGCAACCCTGAGTTTTGCTACGCGCGTGTTGATCTCTAAGGTTCGTGAATTAAACGAGCGTTACCCAGATTACGAGATCGTTATTGTTCCAGTGATTGAAGAAGATGAAGCGATTAACAGCAGTGAGTATGACCTGTTGATCTTTCATACTCGATTTAAAAGCCGCTATGACAACGCTCCTGACATCGCCTTCTTACGTGAAGAGTTTATGGCACCCGTGTGTTCCACAAGCTTAACCAATGCTTTCGGTTTGACCAAGCAAAATACCGATCTCGATTCGATCTTAACCATGCCAAGGCTTCACCCGACTTTAGACCATCATGACTGGAAGGTATGGCTGGCCGATGTCGAATCGCCACCGACAAAGCCTGTTAGAAATACCAGCTTCTTATCTCTGGATATGGCACTCAGTGCTTGCTTATCCGGTGAAGGCGTCACGGTAACGGATCTACTTTTAGTTTTGCAGGATTTGCAACGAGGTTTTTTGCACTGCCCAAAGAATGCCAAAATCCAAAATAGTGCGTGGACCTATTTCATCCACCAGCGCACTCACTCTGCGGTAATCAACAACCTGATTGAATGGCTTAAACTAGAGACCAAAAACGAGATCGAGCTACTTAAGTCACTCTCCCAGCAAAATCATTGGCCAGGAGTGATTCATGATCATTGAGGGCTCTCACCCATGATTCGATGCTCTCATTAACCTTTTCATTTATAAAGTTTATTTATTGATTGGAATGACCTATCTTACGCCATATGACTCAATATACATATATTGGCATTTTTGTTTAGGAGAAAGTCATGGAACAACAACGTCTAAAAATCGCGATTGTCGGTGCGGGACTGAATGGTTTAGCCCTTGCGTTATCGCTATGTAAGTTTGGGATTCAAGCTCGAGTCTACGAAAAGGCAGCACAGCGACGTGCTGATGGTACAGGCATCATCATGTGGCCAGAAGGCATGCAAGTTCTTGCGGCATTGGTAGGTGTCGACAAAGTTAAAGCGGCTTGTAACCAAGTCGATACTACCTCGACATTGACGGCGACTGGTCTCCCAATCAACACACTCAATATGAGCGATTCACCAAGCAAAGCAAATGCGCCTATTGGTTTATTTCACCGTAGCCGTTTGTATCAATTGCTGCTTGATGAATTAGGTGATGAGTGTATTGCCACCAACCAGCATTGCACTGTCGTTGAGAATGGCGAACAGTCTCAAATTCTTATCAATGGCGAACCTCTTGATGCAGATATTATTGTCGGTGCCGACGGCGTGTTCTCGCAAGTCAGAAAGTTTGTGGCTCCTGAAGTCTCTCTGAGACAACCGAATGTATATTGCTGCCGTGGTGAGATTGATTTCAAAGCGCCAGAGATCAGTGACGAGGAGTGCTATGTATTCGCAGGTGATAAATCTCGCATCGTAACCTACACCTACGACCGAGAAACCCAAGGCAAGTACTGGTTTGCTGCATGTGCTGTTGAAGAAGGTGAAACGCTTTCTAAACAAACCGTGTTAGAGCAGTTCTCTCACTACCCCAGCTACTTACTGGATATGATTCGAGATACGCCAGAGTCGAAGATCTTACCTTCTCCCCTTACTGATGTTGCGCCATTCGATACTTGGTATCGAGACAACGCAGTTCTATTAGGCGACGCGTGCTGTGCAGTATTACCGACAATGGGTATCGGCTTCAGTTTGGGCATCGAAAACGCTTATGTGCTCGCACAAAGCATTGCCTCGAACTTTGAAGGGACAGAGCAAGCCTTCAAACGCTACCAACAGCGTGCTCAGCAACGTTCTCACGAGCTGCAAAACATCACACACAGACTGAGTGAACTGACTTATAAAGATGAGTTCAATCCAGTTGAAGTGGCAGAGCTTTACCAACAGTTTGCTATAGTGAATAGCCGCTCGCCTTTTTAACGGAATGATTCGCTAGCACTGATTTGTATACTAGAGAAGCCGCAGAACTCACTGCGGCTTTTTAGGTTATTGGCTCTGCTCTCTAGCTATAACAGATACTACAACTTAAACATACGCGCACTGCGTGGTGGCAGGTTAAACGTATGGTAGCGAGAAGAAATGGTTTCTGTCGCACTGCTTAATACGTCTTTGTATTGAACATGCCAATTGAACTCGTGTTGGTAAGTATCAACGGTCACGCCACGCGTTTCTCCACATTTGTTTATCCCAACTACCCCTTCTTTGCCACGCTTGAACAGCAAAGTGCACTGGTCACTTGCAATCATGGTCATTGTTTTGCCTTGCATCGCGTTATGGAAACTCAACATGTTTTTCATTTTCGGACTGTTCCAAACATTACCCCAGCGACCATTATCTTTGTCTTCTGAATCAGGAAGATCATCACTGTAGATCAGCGGCGTACCGCCATCTTTACCAAGGATATACGCGTAAGCAAGCTGCTCATCTTGGGGATCCATTATTTGGTAACGGAAGCCGTCGTTGGTTGGAATATCGTGTGTGATAGTAAAAGTAATGGCACGGCTATCAGGCAAGGCTTGTCCGTAAGCTTGTGGATCGTGCAATTGGTTCAAACCACCGCCCATAGAGAACGCGGATCGAATCAAAGCAAACAGCGGGAAATCGTACGCAGAATGATTGGTGTTGTTCAAGTAAGGTACTAAGAAAGACTCGTAGCCGCTGTTCCCAGCCCCACCACTGGTAATCACCTCACCAAACACGTGCATGTTCGAAGTGATTTCAGGCGTAAATACTTGGTCGATTTGGTACTGGCTCATGTGTTTCACTGCATCAATACGGAACCCCTTAATACCCATCTCTTTTAGCGCCTTCAAATACAAACGCTGCTGTGACACTACTCAGTTGTTTGGGTCGAGATCGGGTAGCCCGGTATCGCCATCAGCACCACACAAACGCCAATATTGAACATGTCCAGGATCATCCCAATCCCAGATACAACCAGCCGCATGAAAATCATTCGCCGAAACAAAACCTTGCGCTAAGTTGCCGAAAAGAGCCTGGTCAGCATAGTAACTTGAGCGGCTGGCATACTCGTTTAGCACTTCTGTACCAGGGTAGTTTAAGTCACTTCGCTTCCAGCTTTCATTCGCCATGTGGTTAAGTACAACATCCGCGTAAACATCAACACCGACACTTTTCAGCGTAGCAATCATTACCGCTAAATCTTGTTTATTCCCCAATGGAGAATCAATCGTGCGTAGATCTTGTGGTTGATAACGCGCCCACCATTGGGTCCCACTCGATTTCATTGCCGGAGCAACCAGTACTTTCTTGTAAACAGCTTCAGCGATTTGATTGGCATTAGCTGTCACATCTGAATATTTCCAGTTAAATGCATGCAAAATGGTGTCGGCATAAGTCGCTGAACTAAAAGAGCAAAGCGCGAGTGTGGATATGAGTAAAGTATTTATTGGTTTCATAGAACATATCTCTAATTACAAATTCACAGGAATGATATGAGTGATAAGGACAATTAAAACGCCCTATAAATCAGAGTTGGATTAGCGTCACCTTCTGTTGATGTTAATTTTATAAAGTTGAGCTATGGTCGATATTATGTGAGGCAAAATGTAATGTAAGTTTGGCGCTACATTGATGTAGCCGTAATTTGTAGAAAAGCAGAAATAAGAATTAATTGAATCAAGATGACGAGAAAAAGACAAAGGCTTTGGTCGGGTCTCCTAAACTAAGCTATGATTCCTTTTCACTCAACCAGTTGATATTTTTATGCCTTCTTTCTCTTTTTCTGTAATCCCTGTTGGGGTTAGATTCATGCTCCTCTCCGCTTTTGGATTCGCATTGATGTCAGCCTGTGTGAAATACATCAGCAACTATGGCATACCTGTATTTGAGATCGTTGCGGCAAGGGCGTTAGTGTCTTTAATCATTAGCTATATCGACGTAAAACGAAAAGGCATTTCTATCTGGGGTAATAACAAACCACTGTTGTTTGTTCGGGGTGCAGTCGGCACTGCAGCGCTGATGTGTGTGTACTACGCGGTAACAACCTTACCGTTAGCAGAAGCAACCATTCTACAGTATGTACACCCCGTATTTACTGCCTTGCTTGGCGTGTTATTCCTCAAAGAACGCGTCCAAAAATCGACTATGATTTGCATTGCGTTCTGTCTAGCAGGATTATTGGTGATGGTACAGCCAAGTATGAGCAGCAATACAAGCAGCGAGTTACCGTTATTCAGTATTATGGTAGCATTACTTGGTGCGTTTGGTAGTTCAATTGCTTACGTGATTGTGCGAAAGCTGAGCCAAACAGAAGACAGCTCTGTCATCATCTTTTACTTCCCATTAGTGGCTCTGCCAATATCGACAGCGCTTATTTGGAGCGACTTTATACTGCCGAGCCTATTCTTAACCGTGATATTGGTTTTGGTTGGAGTTTTCACTCAAATTGGCCAATATGGTTTGACCAAGGCAATGCAGACTCAAGCAGCAGGTAAAGTTTCGGCTTACTCTTACGTTCAAATCGTCTTCTCAGCGCTGCTAGGTGTTTGGATCTTCAATGAAATCCCTTCAATATGGACATATCTTGGTGGTGGTCTGATTGTGACTGGCGCGCTTATTAATGTGTTTGGGAAACAGCTATTGGTGCCGTTCAAAACTAAGTAGAACATCGATCGAAAGAACAGTTTGCTAATCGATCTAAAAAGGCATTGCGGAGTGTTCCACAATGCCTTTTTCAGTTTTTCCTACCTAATAATTCAACTAACTTGTAGCATTTCGCAGCTTAGGATCATCACTCAGATATTCAACGAACTCGACCTCAAAGCCTGCCGGATCCACAAAATAAACGTTCTTGCGATAAGGTTCTTCAGCGCCAGGTTTGGCAATAGGGAAACCCGCATCAATTAGGCGTTGGGTCACGCTTTCAATATCACGAGTCACATAGGCGAAGTGTGCTAGACCAACAGAGTGGCCATCTAAATCTCGATTCTCACCCTCACCATGATCACTAATGGCGATATACTGATACTCATCTCCGAAGTGTAACCAGTTTCGTGGCTTACCTGACCATTCACCCTTTCCTTCATCACGAACATACCAATGAGGGAATGCCGCTTTGTAGAAAGTCAGCATTTCTGGGATATCTTTAACGACTAAATTTACATGCTCAAGTTGGATCATTCTTCTCTCCTTAAAGTATTCTCGTAAGCAACGTTGCATATCCTAATACCTCTATTTAAGTTGAGGTAAAGCGTTAATTTACGGTTATTTCCAAATCGCTTTGTATAGCGAGAACCTTGATATATGCCTGTGATATAAATGTTCCGACCATTAAAGCCAAAAGAAACTTATCGGCAAATTCGTTTTCAGTATTTTGCATCTCAACCACTTTCAAATATCCAAAAGTTGTACTGTTGTATTGAGTAATAACACCCTAATTAACAGCGTATTCTCACTCGTACCATTATTTAGTTCCATAATGACTTTTTTGTCACTTTTAAGCTGAAATTCACACCACTGAAGTACGAACACAATCTAATAGTGCTCGCGTCTATCTTAGTGATCGGAACCTAAAAGCAAACCGTAACGATTTAAATACAAATGCTTAGCTATTTATCGTCGTTCAAACCGAGGGAGTCACACATGGACAACAGGATCACCATCATTGAGTTTCTTAGAGTATTCGAGTTCATTCGCTCTTCAGGGGAACAACTGAACAACAAATATCAAGTTGGAGAAATGATAGCTTGGCATGATTACGATGGTTACACCTGCTGGCTAAGCTACAAAGACGTCACCGTAACATTGATGTTTCATGGTTCGCTGAAAATTGAGTACGACAACGCATCAAACTATGCTGAATTTATCAACCGTTGTATGGGAGTGCTCGCCATGGAACCTTCATCGGACTAATGATTAATGGAGAAAATCATGAATGAGTCGAACTTCTCAACGTCTTCATTGCGTAAACGAGCAACCCCTTTATGGTTAACCCTGAGCCTTTCTTTGTTATGGTTTGAAACGTCAGCAGCAGGAATAGAGATGATTGATTTCACGCAAGCGAGCGAACAACAGAAATGGTCTGCGATCAACGACAACGTAATGGGTGGCATTTCAATAGGTGGGCTCGTTTATGATGGCGAGCACAGCCTATTTAAAGGTGAACTATCATTAGAAAACAATGGTGGATTCAGCTCAATAAACCGCTCCCTTGAATCGTTAAATCCCGCGGTGAACAATGCAGAGCTGTCGTTTATTGGGGACGGGCATACCTACCAGTTAAGGTTCACCACATGGAAAGACGGTTATCGAACCAACTACAAGCACAGCTTTGAGACCGTCAAAGGTGAACCACTCAAGAAAGTGTTCAGACTAGAGGACTTTCAAGCCGTGTTTAGAGGTCGATTACTCAATAATGCACCAGAACTCAAGGCTCAAGACATCAAACAGTTCGGCTTTTTGATTGCAGACAAACAGCCCTCACCCTTTGAGTTAAAACTGATTCAGATTCAATTTAAATCATCCCAATAAACTGAAGAGAGCACAGATGAACGAAGCCCCAGACACAGCTCGCAATACGAAAAATGTCTGGGGCTCTTCTATTAAAGCGTCAAAACTCATCCAATACTCAAGGGGTCAAAACGCCTATATTCTATATCTTCAGCACTTAGTATTTGATGGCAGTTTTACCAATCGATGCGCTGCTTTCAATACGTTGGTGCGCCTCTTTCAGTGTATCTGAACTCAAACCATTCAGTGTTGTGGTTAGCGTAGATTTGATACGCCCCGCATCAATCAAGTTCGCCGTTTGGAACAAGATATCTTGCTGCTTCTGAATATCGTCGGTGTTGAACAGCGAACGAGTAAACATCAACTCCCAAATGAAGCCTACTGACTTACCTTGTAGCGCCGACAGGTCAACCTCACTATCAAACTCAACAATCGAACTGATCATGCCTTGCGGCGCAATCAACTCTACCATCGCATCCCAGTGACCTTTTGTATCTGCAATATTAAAGATGTAATCCACATACTGGATGCCTTGCTCTCGTACTGATTCAACCAAGTTACGGTGGTTCACTACGTGGTCTGCACCCATGTCTTTTACCCAAAGCTCGGTTTCAGGTCTTGACGCTGTCGCAATAACATTAAGGTTAGTTAATTGCTTCGTAAGCTGAATTGTAATTGAACCAACACCACCAGCACCGCCGATGATCAGGATAGATTTTTTCTCTTCAGGGCGAACACGCAGGCGATCAAATAACGCTTCCCATGCAGTGAGCGTTGCAAGCGGCATAACAACCGCGGCTTCATCCGTTAAGCTTTGTGGCGCTTTAGCGGTGATGCGATAGTCGACGGCTTGGTATTCTGCGTTAGCGCCCATGCGTGTTACGTCACCCGCATAGTAAACACGATCGCCTAACTCGAAGCCTTCAACATTTGTGCCTTTGCCAACCACTTCCCCAACAGCGTCGTAGCCCAACACTTTTGGTTGCTCAAGTGTCTTATCTTTTGCGTTGCGAATACGGATTTTTGCGTCTGCAGGGTTGATAGAAGTCGCGCATACTTTGACCAGTAAGTCATTCTCTTTTAATTCCGGCAGGCTCGTTTCAAATTCAAACAGGCTTTCTGGCTCTGTAATCGCTAGCGACTGAGTAAATCCGATGGCTTTCATTGTAGATGGTAGTGACATGATGCTTCTCCTTAAATTCGATAATTGAATCTTAGAGATTTATCACTTTAGATAAACAGCCTAATTTTTGAATTATTATCAAATTATTTTTGATAATAACGTATGTGTATGTAAGAAAAATACTAAGATTAACCACAGCAAAATGCCCAATTTTATGGTTAATAGAGCAACTGATTCACGGCTCTGAACAGGGAAATGACATGCTTCTTGAAGACTTACAAGTAATTTTAAAGGTAGCGGAGTTTCGTAGTATCACAGCAGCCGCCACTAACCTAGACATGCGCACAGCAACCGCAAGTGCAGCAGTGAAACGAGTTGAAGCAGCACTCGGTGCAGAACTTTTCGTAAGAACCACTCGTCATCTTCGCCTTTCTCCCGCTGGAGAGCGATATTTACCAGAGTGCGAACAAGCGTTGAAAATGTTGGACCAAGCGAAACTCAATATGCGCGAGGAGCTTGGTGTCATTGATGGCGAAATTCGAATCGCGCTTTCATCAGATTTAGGGCGAAATCTTGTCATACCTTGGCTAGATGAGTTTCTATCTGATTACCCTCAAACGACACTTCGAACGAGCATCAGCGACAGTAACATCGACTTTTATCGTGATTCCGTGGATATGGCGTTGCGTTATGGTTCACCGACTGATGCCAATATGTACGGCTTCAAAATTTGTGATGTGCCGAGAATCTTATGTGCTTCGCCTGAATATCTCGCAGAAAAAGGCAGCCCAGACCTGCCAAATGATTTGGCTGAGCACAACGTACTGCTTTATCAACTCCATGACATGTTACAGGATGAGTGGGTCTTTAACGACGGCATCCAAGACCACAAAGTAAAGATCAAAGGGAATCGTGCATCCAATGACGCAGACCTAGTTAGACGATGGTGTGTTGCAGGAAAAGGCATCGCGATAAAGTCTAGTTTGGATATGTCGAGTCATTTGCTGTTTGGCGATGTGGTCAAGATCATGCCCAACTATGAGCCAACACCAACAGAGCTGTGGTTGATATGCCCGAGCCGTCAATCCATCACGCCAACCGTTCGTTTACTGAGAGATTTATTCCGTGATAAAACGGCAGAGATCCTTTCCAAGCTAAATAAACAAGGTGTCATCAACAGCAAAGCATCTTAGTGCTGAATTTCAAAACTGGATACAAAAAAGGCGCTAGCGAACCATTGTTCACGAGCGCCTTTTGCAAATGACTTATCACTGACCATGACAAACCGATTCGCTTACTTTAGAAGGTACTTAGTTACTCTTCGATGATATCGCAATCAGCACAACACTGAAGCGCTACTTCATGTTCGAACTCAATTGTGTCTTTACCGTCCTCAAGCAGCTCTGCGATCTCGTCAGCGACTTCTTGCTCATCATCCGCCTCGATTTCGCTTTCAAGCTCTTCTTCTGAATAACCAAAGAAGTTCAATAGCAAGTACTCGCGAGCTTCTTCTTTAGTGCAAACAACGTTCGCAGTAAGGTCTGGGGTAATCTCACCTTGTGCTGGTGTTTCAGTCAGTTGCGCTAAAACCACCTCTCTCATCGCTGGCGTTAACCAACCAAGATCTGTGCTTACTGTCGTTTTTTTGCAGTCAAAACAAGGCAGTTGGTGAAAGTAGTATTGAAACGTAGTCATAGGTAATATCTTCTTTAAATGTTGTATAGCGAGATTATGAGCGTTTTGTAGCAAAATACTATCTCAATCACAACTCCTAATGAGTGGATAGCTAGCTGTCGGTCAATAATTGCTTCACACAATCACTACCTAAATCGCTACACACATCGGCGTATTTGAGATCGGATCGCGGAATACTTTCGCATTTAGGTCAAACACATTATCAAGTAACGCCTCTGTCATCACCTCGTCGGGCGAGCCTTCTGCCACAACACTACCCTGCTCTAACACCACCAAATGATCGCAGTAACGACACGCTTGATTTAGATCGTGCAGTACCACTACCACCGTTTTGCCTTTGGCGTTCATCTGTTGCATCAAGTTCATTAGTTCCACTTGATGCGACATATCTAAATAGGTGGTTGGCTCATCAAGCATAACGATGTCCGTATCTTGTGCTATCACCATTGCGATCCAAGCTCTCTGCCTTTGTCCCCCTGATAAGGATTCTACAGGCTTATCAGCATATTCAAGTACGCCTGTATCACGCATCGCTTGCTCAACAATGGTTTGATCGTCTTTTCCTAACTTTCCCCAGTGAGATACATAAGGAGAACGCCCATATTCGACCAATTTTCTAACGGTAATGCCTTCTGGGCTAACTAGGATTTGTGGCAAAAGCGACAAAGAACGTGCAAGCACTTTATCGCCATAACTTGATAATGGTTTACCTTCAAACAATACCTCACCTGACATTGGGTTATTGATTCTTACCAAGGTTTTTAACAAGGTGGATTTTCCACATCCATTGGGGCCAATCAATGCGGTAATTTTCCCTTTAGGAATTGAAACCGTGAGGTCTGGGATGATCGTTTGTTTGCCGTACGCGACGGAAAGGTTCTGCGTTTTTAGCATGGTTACCAACCTCGATAACGATAAAGAAGAAAAATGAAATAAGGTGCGCCAATCACTGACGTCAGCACGCCGGCAGGCAGTTCGATTGGAGGGTTCAAACCTCGTGCGAGTGCATCCGCGCAGGTGACTAAAATGGCCCCCAATAACGCAGACGCAGGGATTAGCAACTTGTGATTATGCCCAAACACTAAACGCGCTAAGTGCGGTGCCAATAGCCCAACGAAACTGATTGTCCCGGCCACTGACACGCTGACACTTGCGAGTAACACAGCGGCCAACAATGCGAGAACCTGAATCTGTTTTGGTTTGATACCCAAGGTAGTCGCACTTTCCTGACCAAGTCCCAACACGTCTAATCGCCAAGCAAGCCATAATGCCATTGGTAATAGTAAAACCAACGTCCCCCAGATAAATGGGACTTGCTGCCAGTTCCTACCCCAAAGGCTACCTGTGAGCCATACCATGGCTGTATTGATCTCGATAGGGTTAGTGACGAGTAAGAAATCAATACAACTGGCCAGAAACGCACTCACCGCAATACCAATCAATGCCAATTTAGCCGGTGTTGGCTGAGACCACCATGCCAATAAGGCAATCAACCCAGCTGCAAAAACACCACCACACATCGCAAATATAGGAAGCAAACTCACTGGCGCATTCGGAAACCAAACCAAACTCGCTGTTGCAGCCAGGCCTGCTCCGGCACTAATTCCCATTAGGTCAGGAGAGGCCAGAGGGTTACGTATCACCCCTTGAACTAACACACCTGAAAGCCCCAACCCTGCACCGACACTGATTGCGAGTAACATACGTGGCAACCGATACTGTTGGATAACAAAATCGTCATTAGAAAAAGCGATCAGGTGTTCTATCACTTGAGAAGTAGAAAGTGACGCTGCTCCAAAAAACAAGCCAAAAAAGGCCGTCAACATCAGTAGCCCAAGTAACAACAATAACTTTGCACTACGCTGCATTAAGACTTCCTCGTCGCGATAAGAATAAAACAAGGTGTCCCCAATAAAGCGGTAATGACACCCACAGGCGTTACTGTCGGGAAAGCAATAGCTCGCGAAAACGCGTCTGACCAAGATACCAATGCAGCACCAGCCATAGCGGAAACGGGAATCAACACATGGTAATTATGCCCAACCATAGGACGAACTAAGTGGGGAATTAACAATCCGACAAAGCCAATAGGGCCTGCAATAGCGACACTCGCGCCCGCCAGCAAAACAATGGTCACACTACAAATGAATCGCGTAAGGCGGATGTTACTTCCTAGCCCAACCGCAACCTCTTCACCCAACGCCAGTAAATTGAGGTTACGCGCCAAGCTAATAGCTAACCCTAACCCAACAATTAGGGGTGGCCACAACATTCGCCACTGCTCATCATTAACAGTAGACAATGAGCCTGTAAGCCAATGCAGAACGCTATAAGCCATATCGTCGGCAAGAATCAATGCTGCTCGAGTCAAACCAATCAATAATGCTGTAATGGCGATGCCCGCTAAAACCAAGCGCAATGGGTGAGATCGTGCAGAAAAAAAACCACCGAGGATCATCACAGCACAACCACTTAACGAAGCACCGATAACAGCATTAAGAATTGGATTTAATTCACTGACAATAGGCACGCCTATGGCAGCTAAAGCCATAAAACAGGCAGCACCAGAATTAATACCAAGAATAGAAGGAGATGCGAGTGGGTTTCTTGTTAAGCCCTGCATCAATAAGCCCGCAACCGCTAAACTCGCTCCAATCAACAACCCAGCATAGGCTCTTGGCGCTCTCAAAGTTGCCAAAATTTGATGAGTCATATTGCTCGTATCAAACTCAAACCAATAGCCAACTAAGTC